>NZ_DAIUEH010000022.1:0-83452 GCF_036845245.1 Methylobacter sp. | reverse complement strand
ATGATAAATTTAATGCTCGGACGACTTTGTGACTGACTTTTAAAACACGCACTTAGGATTTCGGTGATTTGGGCGACGCCGTCGCTGCCTCCGTCCAGCACATGGTATTCCGCGCTTGGCGGCAATGCGGCAATGATGCTTTGGATGTCGCCTATATTCGGGTCGATAAAGTAGATGTCGTTGCGTGACGGCTCAACTGCGGGCGGCGCAACGTCAGCCGCGGCTTCGACGAGCTTGGCGGCATCATTGGCGGGCGCATCCTGCACCACCGGGGGTTTGGTATCGACCACGGCATCCGCGGCTGTTTCCGCCGCCGCTCCGTCGAACATGATGCGCGGCTCCAGCGCCATCATGGTCCGGCGGGATTTATAATGCAGGTCGCTGTAGCTTACCGGAGTCGGCTGAGTTGAATTTATTTTGCCTGTTTTTTCATTAGGTAGGTTTCTGATAAATTTCATGTTGATGCTCTCCGGATTGTTGCTGCCGGCTTGCGACAGCACTTAAAATTATTTGAATACACTATTATCTGCTTGCCGGTTTTCATCGGCTTTAACAATATTCGACGATTTATCTTTGTTTAGGCTAATAGTAGCGTCGGCCGCTGGCGCACTCGCATCGCCCGTTAAATAGGCTCGCCAGAACTGGGACACTTTTTCCACATCTTTCCAAACCTGGGTATTTCGCACCGGTTGATCATATATCTTGGTCCATTGCGGAGGCTGAGATCTTACCTGTTGCCGTATAACATGCAGGTCTTTGTAGCCGTAAAAAAAATCATCTTCAAAGGTAATTTGCTCGACATTTTCGAAATCATGTAAAAACGCGGCTTCTCCTAGGAAATCATAAATACCTTCCAGGACGCTCTTCGGGTTTTTGGTGAGCTGATCGTATTCAACAAAATGCATGCACTCTCGCCAACCGCGCGTTACTGCGTCACGAATAACATTGTACGAACGTCCGACAACTTGGCTGTTATCTAAAAGTAACTCTATTCGCCCTAACGAGGTCTTTGATCTTATTAGGTCGGACATCTCAAAGGGTATCTGGCTTAATGCCGATGTGTGGCGAAAAACCCGCTCAAAAGAAGCGAGTACGTCGCGTAAGTCACGAACGGTAACAATCACTTTTATCCGTTCATCGCCTCCCAGTAATGCGGAAGCCATTTCCAGATATTCGGGCCAAATCCGGTTTTTATCAAAACATACTGTTTTATCGGTGTGCTGAAAATAGGATTGCAGAATACCATTCAGCACATTCCGTTTGATCGTCTCGCTATGCTTGCGATCCATCGCGCAAAAAGCTTCATTCTTATCCCAAACATTGCGCACCTGCACCAGTATATCCAGAATTCCTGACGTAGATGTTACATAAAAGCGCGGGTTTTGCCCGAGAATGTTCATTAGCAAGGTCGAACCGCTACGCGGTAAGCCTGCTACCAGATAGATGCTTTTCATCTAATGGTTAAGCCTTCTTTTCGTTAATATATGCTCGCGGTACCGCCAGAAATGTAGAGCCGAAGCGGAGTAAGCCGGAAATAAAATGATAGCGGGGCATCGTTATAAACTGATAATGAAGTCTTATAATAAAAAAAACATTAAAATTCATCATATGCATAAGTACTAATACCTAGTCTCAGTGTAACAACACCCCATCTTAAATTCAACTTCTTCCATCTCACAACGTTATCCATAGAAATAAACCCCGCATTCTTACGCCGTCGATCAAGCCGACTTGCGAGAAAAATTCGATAAAAAGCGAATCCCGTTATAATTAAGAAACACGACAACTATTTTGGAGGAACGACATGTTAGCGGCAAAAGATACCGGACTCATTAGCCCGGAAGACTATTTGAAAGGCGAACCGCTTCGTGAAGTCAAGCATGAATTGATCGACGGTCATGTTTATGCCATGGCTGGGGCCGGCGCCAATCATGAAAGAATATCGGTGAATGTTTTAAGAAAATTCGGCAATCATTTAGAAAACAGTCCCTGCGAACCTTTCGGCTCGGATATGAAGGTGAGGGTCGGTTCCAACTTTTATTATCCTGATGTGACTGTCGATTGCCGTTTCGACGATTCGGAACCCCATTTCACCGAACCCCCTATCATTATTGTCGAGGTTTTATCGAGATCAACGCGCAGAACGGACGAAACCATTAAATTGATGTCGTATATTACTATCCCCAGCCTGCAGGAATATGTGCTGATTCAACAAGATTTCGTGGACATTCAAGTCATAAGAAGAAGCGAGGGCTGGCTGCCGAAACATTATTTTCTAGGCGACGAGATTACTTTCGAATCCATCGGCTTAACTTTACCGGTCGAAGATATTTATCATCGGGTGCAAAACGACGATATGGTTGAATTCCTAATCAATAAAGCCGAAGCCGGGGAATAAGCGCCTGAATATATAAGTCGGACGTTCCAATTCAAAAGGTACGTGGTTCATACCCTTGTATCTTAATCCCTGTCATGATTAGCCTTGGAGGCCGGGTTAGCGTAGCGTAACCCGACATTTTCCTAACATCAAAGCAGCTTAACCAACGCCGCGATGATACCTGCCTGGGCTAACATCATTCCCGCTATCCATTTGACAAGGTCATGCTTGATGCTTAATTCCAGCTCCCTTAAGTCGCGTTTTGAGGCTATTTCATCAAGCTCATAGTCAGCTCTGGTTTGTTCAAGCGTAGAAGCGACAGCTGCCTTTTGCAGCCTGGTAATGACCTCGGCTTGCTGGTCGCTAAAGCCTGCACTTTTAAGCTCGTTAAAAAACTCGTGCGTATCGAAAGTAATCGTAGACATGTGCCCTGCTCCAGAAAAAATCAGGTCTTAATTATGACCCATCTATGAAAAATTTGACAATTGCCGCCGCCCTTACGCCCCCAAATTGAATACTGAAACCGGGCACTACCGCTAGTACTCAGTCAAATTTATAATGTCGAGTGAAGAAGGCTATGTAGGAGCGGCTTTAGCCGCGACAATCGCGGCTAAAGCCGCTCCCACAATTAAATTATCACCCGACAAAACAAGATTGACTGAGTACTAGGGAGACGCTGAGCATGAATAACATGAGCCGGTTTGATTTTCCAGTCGTTCATGATTATTGCTTTAGCTTGTTCCTTAGCTCCCAAGGCGCGCTTTTACGATTCGCAGGAGCGGGTCTTGCCCGCGATATTTTGATAACGAGAATGATCTTGCCCCATTCCATGCGCGGGCACGGCCCGCTCCTACAGACTCATTGATCTCGGCTGCGGCGTTGTTCGAGCTGCTCATACAGTGGCGCTACCCGTTGTTGCAGCATCGGATGCGATGAAATCGGCGGCGCATCGGTGCTGAAGCAAATACTTTTATCCTTGGCATGAAAACCGGCCCGTTGCCGCATGCGCTCCAGCTGCTCCAAAGTGCAATCGAGTCCTTGCCGGGGCAGCAAATCTTGCCATAGGATATCCGGCAATTGCCGGTAATTGATTAGTTGTAAGTGCTCTACATTGGCAAGCGCCGCTTCGAAAAATCCGGCTAAAACCTTGGCGCAATAGCCGTCCAAATCCCCCGCCTCCAATGTTTCCGCCGCCAGCGAGGCGATCATGCCGGGCACCATCTGAGGTCCGCGCTGGCGTCGATGCGAGGCCAGTACGGCTTCCGGTTCCCGATAAAGAAACCAGCATGGCGTATCCGGGAACGCGGCGCGAAATATCGGCAGAAATTGAGTATGCCAGCTATCGAGCTTG
Source organism: Methylobacter sp. (assembly GCF_036845245.1). Taxonomy (NCBI): domain Bacteria; kingdom Pseudomonadati; phylum Pseudomonadota; class Gammaproteobacteria; order Methylococcales; family Methylococcaceae; genus Methylobacter; species Methylobacter sp. The sequence goes on along the minus strand of NZ_DAIUEH010000022.1, from coordinate 79,724 downwards.
ATGAAAAAGTGAGTTTCTTCAAGGCTTCGTTGTTGCCCCAAGGCCAGAATTAATTGCCTCAGGTTGGCGCTGCCGCCGCTGGATTCAGGCTCTGCTTGATGCATGTGTAAGAAAGCATTGATGACCGGCGGCTCCGACATCACAATACAACAAGACAGGGTTGACAATAATTGGGTCAGCAAAGTGGAGCCGCAACGCGAAGTATGAAAAATAAACGCGCTCGGCATCAGCCCCGGCTCCAGGCGCTTCAGCCAATCGAAGTCTGTACGGCAGAGATAACGTTGCGACGGATTTTGCTGTTGCAAGGTATCGGTAAAGAACGATGCGCTAAAGCGGTCTTGGACATGCCGCCAAACGATTTCCCGGCCTTGCAGAGCAACCGGAAACCAATTGCGCAATGAGGTCAAAGTTTCTGCGGCGACAGCTTGGCCGCTTAATAACTGCCGTTCATTCAGCATGGGATAGGATAAAAAAGAAGAAGGCGCGGCCAGGCCCGGCCGCGCCTAAGCGGTTTAATTCCGGGAAGGGAAAATGCCTTCGACGCAAATTATATAGTTAAGCCCAATATAGGGAGGCATGGTGGAAATGTTGGCGCTGGTTACAACTGGAGCCGTCACTGCAGCACCTGTCCCAGTGGTACCTGAATTAACATTAGCATTACCTACAAGCGTAGTGGTTACACTTTGGGTATTGAGCGCAACCAAATTCGTAGCGGGACCGGTCGTGGCTAGATACATTGCACCAGAGGTTGGGCCTGTGCCGGTATTGCATAACGTTGCGTTAGCAGTGGGCGTCGCACTACCACTACCCGCCCCATTCGAAGTGGCATTAAGCGTCGATGAAGCCGTGAATGCACTTCCCGGTACAGTTACGGAATGGTTGTGTTGAGGCAGATTATTGATACCTATTGTAAATGATACCGAGCCAGAGCTAACCACAGTTGCAGTATTTGCACCACCCTTTAAACCCTGAGGAACATTCATCAAACCCGGCCCTTGGGCCTGTGATCCGACGACAACCCGGCCGCGCAGATCGGGTATGCCGAAAGTGTTCTGCCCATCCCCGCCATACATGGTACCCAGCAACGCAAATAACGCCGCATTTTGTTGAACCGGCACGGTTTGCCCATTGCAAAACAACCAGCCTCTTGGCGGATAATTAAATCCCACTGCCAGAACGCTTCCCATAAATGCATCCATAATAAACTCCAATTTTACTATATATAATTGAAATACAACGACAATGTGTCGCCGCACAATAAGATTACCTCGTATTTAATTACGCAAATTGGGTTATTTTTTAGTAAAAGCCTTTACAAAACAGCTCACATAAAACAATAAATACCTAAATCTTGAAATTAAGTACTGGTTATCAGTAATACGATTTTACTCAAACTCCAATCGGTAAGATAAAACCAAGGTTTGAATTTAATTCTAACCAAATAGTCAGCTGACCGGGGCGCAAAGATAGCAGATTACACCGTTAAATAAAACAAAAAAGATAAGTTGCTAATCAGCATAGCAGTTGGTACACCTGACATCAGAAAATAATTAACTGACTTTATTCGCTAAAATATATAACCTAAACTTTCTTTTACGGGACCTTGCACTACTTCTGCTATTATTTAATTAGATACACAGGGAATTAATTACGGTATTGAGTATTCATTTAGTACGCCGCATCGCATCCAGTCTATTAGCCAAACTCAATGCCGCAACAGAGCCGCTTTGCCGCAATTCTGCAATGATGTCCGATACATTTGCATCGGTGATACTGGGATCGCCATATTTCGGTAAAGAATTGGCAACAAACCCGGCCGCATTAAATATATCGGTTAGCCATTGATTCGGGATGCAATCAAGCACTAAATGAATACGATGCACTTCGCTATGGTTTTCAACCCGGTGCCTGCAGTTGGCATTCATGTACCAAGTACCGCCCGCGGCAAAATGAACCGGCTCGCCATCCAGCCAAAACAATACCTTTGGGTCGGTAATAATAGGAATATGCAAGCGCGCCAAGCCATCTTCAAAATTGGTTCCCGGATCGGTATGTTCGCGGATGACGCCGCCGGGCGCCAAGGCCATCAAGCGCACGGCGCAGGTTTCGCATTTGAAGTGTTGCAGGACTTGCCGAAAATAAGGACAACGCGCCAAGAGCGGCGTATCCAGAAATTGATCATTCGAAAATGCCAGAATATCGTCGCTGCGGCCGTGAGGGGAACGCAATGCCTGACAGTGCCAATATCCGGCATCGGCGGCTTGATCATTGTAATGGGGCACCCATTGATCCGGCAATAAGCCCTGCAAATCAGTTTGCAATGCGGCCAAATCGAAATCAAACGGCAAACGCAAATAGCGGGTAGCTTGATTCATGCCGCGGCTCCTGCCCGCCAGCACATTTGTTCGCTGATTTCGTCTTCGCCAACAATCTGGAAGCCGGCGGAAAGATAGAACCAGCGTGCTTTGAAATTATTTTTTACTACGCGCAAACTCAAGCTTGCCTGATGTGTTTCGGCCATTTGTTGAAGGTGCTGCAACATATACCGCGCCAAACCCTGCCTTTGAGCGCCAGGCAGGACTGCAATGTCGATCAGGCGAATATCGCCGGTAGTATGTTCGAATACCATGCGCCCCAGTGCTTGACGTTGATATTCGAGGATTATAGTTTGAGCATTCGGATAGTTATGCTGCACGCCCAGTGCATGAATCTGTTGTTGTGATCGAATCAAGTTGTCGATAAAGACTGAATCCATCGGCAACATGAGTAAATCTTCGCGGGTTGAACGATAAAGCGTATCGATAAATTCTTGATCGTGCTCATGGACGGAACGTAAATGAAAATCGGACGGTGACATATCTATAGTTTTTATGAAATAAAAATTTTTTTTCTGCTATCATGTACGCCGTCAACTTTTGACGCAACTCTACTTAAAGGTTAGCCATGAATCTCAGTCTTGAACAAGTCTCTCCGTTAGTGGGCACAAACTTCACAGTACACACACAAGCAGGTCTAATTGACTTGGAATTAATCGATGTAGCGGAATTACCGCGCCGTAACATACCGGAACAATTTCGCACTCCGTTATCGCTGGTCTTTACCGGACCGCCGGATATCCTTCTGCAACAAGACATTTATCTTGTTGAGCACGCTGAATTGGGACAGAATCAATGGCTCATGGGGCCTATATTATCAATCAACCCGGGCTCGAATGATAACAAACTCTATTATGAGATAATGTTTTCTTGATAATAGCAGATCCGCCGTGCCTTAAGCAAACAGAACCAATAGATAAAATCCATGCAATCTAATAAGGCTGTTTTATCGGTCGGAGGTGACGAGACTCCGCCTACTCTCAACCCCATCCGAATGTCGTGCATGGGGTTAAGTGGGTTACTTATCCAAGCTGAAAGCTGGGCGTAAACCCTGCTGTTTGGGTGAGTTCGATTCCGTTTAGACTTCCAAGGACTGGCGATTCTTAAATTTATTTTTAACAGATGATTTATACTCGAAACAGCTAATGCAGTGTTATTCTCTTAACCATCGCTGCATCTGTGGGAACGCCTTCCAGCCCAATTGCTCGGCCTTGTCGGGTTCGGCAGTTAAGCCCATCCACTGTAGCAACGGCACCCCCATAGTACCTCCATTACTAAAAATATCTATCAGCCAGTCTGACTCGCCTTTGTAGCCATCGGGATGAAATACAACATCCGGCGCTAGGTTTAAATACACCAGAGCCGCCCATGACCAAGCTAACGTAGCTATCTCATCACCCGCATTTTTGCTGACATCGTTATATGAAGCATTGCGTTGCGTGCTGGGCATCACCGCTAGGTGTCCCGCTTCATGCAGCAAATCCCCAGGATATTTCAGCTTAGTTTCGTCCACAACCAATGTACCTTTATCAATTAGAATGCCGGGCAAGATAACATTGTCAGGAGCTTCTCCGGCCCGTACAGGGATGCCTATACCGGAAATAAAATCAGTGATCTGTAAAGTTAATGGATTTTCAAACACAGCTATGTCTTTCCTTTATGTTGATGATTGGAGCGAAAGCCGGCACAAGGCAAAACGTATGGTTTTATTAAGATAATGATAAGCTTGCCAATGAATATAACAGCAAGAATTATGCGATTTACTTATCATTAGACATAAAAAAACCGTAGCCCCAAAAGAGCTACGGTTTTTGCACGCAATTAGATGATTGTTACTTCTTCTGCTTGCGGGCCTTTTTGTCCTTGAGTGACAGTAAACTGCACTTTTTGTCCTTCATCAAGAGATTTGAAGCCTGAGCTGTTAATGTTACGAAAGTGAACAAAAACATCGGGGCCGTTTTCTTGCTGGATAAAACCGAAACCTTTTTCAGCGTTAAACCATTTAACTGTACCAGTAGTCATTTAGTGTATTCCTATTTGTTTAATTGAAGCCTTATAAAGGCCTATGGAGCTGGGAAATTAGAGAATTACTTAATGATAACAGGACGAACAATTACATGAAGAACTTCGTAGAGATAAGCATAACGGTAACACTATTTCAAGCTGAGTGCATTCTATGACCGCAATCTGGGAATGTCAAGCTTGCTCTTACAGTTTCCCGATGTTTTGTTGCAACCTTGAAGAATCCAGTTTATAGGCCGTATTAAAAGCCATCTGAAATAATTATTCCTGACTCAAGATTGAGCTGATAAACATTCAAGACCGGATGGCGCTCACCACTAAACTTTAACCTTTTACATGACTTATATGAATAGCTTATGAATTTAATACATCAAATAAGGAAACAATCCATCAACTCCTAGTGTTATTGTCAACAATAGAGTCCTTCACTATAGTTGAGTCGTAGTTTAAAAAACCTTTCAACTTTATACGAGGATTTACTCATGAGCGACCTTTACAAAGACATTTTAACCGGAACGGTATTTATAACCGGCCTGCTGGGTTTTATTTCCGGTGAATTCATCATCTCATCCGCATTATTCGCCACTGCTGCAATTGCCAGTAACATTAACCTGAACCGTAAAAGAGGTAAAGCTGGACAATTATCATGCGAATGACCTACCTGAATTGTTTAGCCACACGACTTTCAAGGCTTAACGGCCTTGAAAGTTTTTAGACTTTTTTACAGCTCCCTCGCTTAAAGCCCTCACTAAATCGTTACCGCTACTCCGTCAGCATTCAGCCACGTTACATCCCCATCGCCCTCACCTAAAATTATTGGCAATGGCGCAGCCATAGTTATAGGGCAAGATAGAATTTTATCCTTGCGACACCTACATTCTAAATAAGCAGCTACTTACACCCAGCCAAAATCATTCTCTGCCTCTCACACGATTTTTTACAAATACTTTCTGCAATGCTTGATCAAATACCAACCGGTATAAATGGTCAAAGTTCAATCCGTATCGACCGGTCACGAATATCAAACAAAAGATTTATCAGCCCCCACCCAAAAACGCTCTTGAAGCTATATGATTTTGCACCAGTAAGTTGCACACCCTTGCTTGCCACCAACAATGAGGCAGAATATGCATTGTGCCATTAGGTGATTTTAAGAAGTATTTGCCATGATATACTCACCAAGAATGGAAAGAGGATATCTCATTCGGAATGATTAAAGCTTGCCGCATAAAGGTCAGCAATCGCCTTAGACATATTTAGTTGCAGTGATTTCATCAGCGATATATGGGCTTGGCATCATCAGGCAAAGGAACTCAGAATAAATACTTGTACAAATAACGAATAGTGCAACCAAACCGATAAATATTATGATGCACCCTCTTTCCGAAGCGAGCCTTCATTACCGCAACATCTTTACTTCGCGAACAGAACAAGAACTTGAGACGATTTCCAAAATTAAACGATTTATGGAAAGATTTTCTGCCGATGAAGTCTTCCGTAAAAGATTACAGGAAAATCATCTAAATCCCCATTTGATCCTTGCCGAATATGGACTGGAAATTGACTTGCAACGCGCTCTACCGCTGTGGCACGACCAATATAGCAAGTACCGCTTTAAGACGAATCAGGAACAAAAATGGCCGCTGGCCGATATGTTTGACCGTTACATCAACGACATGCGCAAATATCGTGCGCTTATCCGCGAACAAGGCGACATGTCTCAGTCCTATCCCCGATTCCATTCTTGGCGCGAGCGGCAGATTGCTCGTTCCGCCAGTGAGATTCCAGGCAATTATGAAGCCATCACCCACTCCATAATTTCTTTTGAGTTGAGCCAAGGTTGTTCCGTGGGTTGCTGGTTCTGCGGCATTTCAGCGGACAAATTTACAGGATATTATCCTTACGATACAGAAAACGTCCAGCTGTGGCGGGCCATGTTGCAAGTCGTCTATGAGCTGTTTGGCGAAGCCGCCCATACCGGTTTCTGCTACTGGGCGACCGATCCTTGCGATAACCCGGATTATGCGGCATTTATCAATGATTACTATCAGGTGATGGGCTGTCTCCCACAAACCACCACCGCTACACCACTGAAGAATTTGGAATTGACACGCAAAATCTTGCATCTTTCTGAACAACACCGTTGCACGAAGAATCGTTTTTCGGTGATTAGTTTGCGCTTACTTAATCAAATCCATCAAACCTTTACAGCAAGGGAGTTGTTGGATGTCGAACTGGTCATGCAGAACAAAGAATCCCTGACCTTGAAGACAGTGGCAGGACGGGCAAGTGAACGCCAAGAGCGTTTTCGTAAATCAGGCCGTAATGATGAAAATTTAAAGCTAAAGCGTGACCACTCCACAATTGCCTGTGTTAGCGGTTTTTTGGTGAGCATGCTGAAAAAGACGATACAACTGATAGCACCAACACGCGCATGTGAGAAGTGGCCATTAGGTTATCGTATCTACGCTGAGCGCCAGTTTACGAATAGCGAGACATTTCGGACGGCTTTGGTCGAGATGATTGATGAATTTATGCCGGATTCATTGCCTGATGGAAACCTGGTTTCTTTTAGGAAAGACTTGACTTTTTCGGTCGTGCCAGAGGGTGATGAAAGTAGTTTTTATTTAAAAAGCAAATGGGTGAAACATACCTGCAAGGGCTTTTCATTCATGCGCCTTTTGGGCGAGCTGATCGCATCCGGATCATATTGCGTCGATACGTTGACTGCCCAATTAGTCGAAGCCGGCGCGGATGCAGGGCAGACTAAAAATACTTTGCAGCATTTGTATGATAAAAGCTTGTTAAATGATGAGCCAGATTATGCTTGAGCAGCAATCCGGCCCGAAGCATTTTGGGCGAACACTGAGTCAAATGGAAACGTTTGCAGAATTTGTTTGTTCAAATCATTTCTGCTGTCGATGCGCCAGAATAATAAATACTACTTCCTTATGAAGATGGACAAGGGTTAACGTGAAAACATCCGTTCATGGCCTCGTCGAATCGTTTCTATCATTTGGAGGGATTTATAAGACATAAACAGAATCACCTTCACTTTCTCCCGATGGCTCAGGAGTCGTTTCGGTTGTGGGCGCTACATTACCTGAAGATGCATTCGAGCCCATAATATCAGCCTCACGCTCCAGCCCTTTGTCATCATTTATAGCAACACTGTTTGGCATTTTTCTACCTCTCAATTTTAATTGTGTTTATTTTCGATTGTTTGGTCTGATCGCGCCTGAATGTAATATGGCTTTCACAAGGATGATTCAGGCCATAAAATTCTATATCTCATCATAACTCCGGTCAACTCCAGCTAAGCTAACTTCTTGATACTATGTGATATGCAATATTATTCAATCAATTACATCTTTGCCTCGCCATTTTTCATCCTGGATTTCATAAAACTTATCGCTGGGGCTAGTGCTTTTTATGGCGGCATCTGAGTAAATAGGCCGATATGCTTTGAAACTTAACAATCCCCCACAAATGACTGTACGTCAATTCGTTAGACATAAAAAAACCCGCAAAGCCAGATAAACTTGCAGGTTCCTGATATTCTTTACATCTCGCCGGATACTTAAATGGCGGAGAGAGAGGGGTTCGAACCCTCGATACGTTGCCGTATACACACTTTCCAGGCGTGCGCCTTCGACCACTCGGCCATCTCTCCTTTTATTCAGCTCCCCGCAGATAACGAGAAGCCGAGTAGAATAATCGATATTACGTTTTGACGCAATGGCATTTATCCGCCAGCTTCGGATAATGCTTCCAACTCATCCCATCGCTTATACACTTTCTCCAATTCCGTATCGATCTGTTTCAATTCATCCAAGGTCTTCGCAACCACGGCTTGATCTTTTTTGTAGAACTCAGGCGCACTGATTTGCCGGTTTAACTCCGCTTGCTTGGTTTCCAACTCAGCGATCAGTTCCGGCAATTTCTCCAGTTCCTGCTGTTCTTTGAAACTGAGCTTTTTTTTCGTTCCGGTACGAGAAGGCGTCTGTGCCGCCGGTTTCTCCTGCTTGGTTACCTTGGCCGTTTCGGCCTGCTTCACCTGCTTGACATGACTCATCCAGTCGCTATAGCCGCCGACAAACTCATCGACTTCGCCCGAGCCGTCCAACACAAAGACACTGGTCACTACATTGTCCAGAAAAGCCCTGTCATGACTGACCAGCAATAAAGTACCGTCAAAGTCGACCAATTTTTCTTCCAACAACTCCAGCGTTTCCAAATCCAGGTCATTGGTCGGTTCGTCCATGACGATCAGATTGGAAGGCTTGGTAAATAACCGCGCCAGTAACAAGCGGTTTTTTTCGCCGCCTGATAAGCTTTTTACCGGCGAGCGCGCTCTTGCCGGTGCAAACAGGAAATCCCCAAGATACGACATCACATGCCGTTGGTTACCGGCGATCTCGACAAAATCATTACCATCGGCAACGGTATCGGCAACGGTCATCTCCGGGTCGAGCTGATCGCGCAACTGGTCGAAGTAGGCGATTTCCAGCCGTGTACCCTGCTCTACCGTACCGCTACTGGGTTCCAATTGCTTTAACAGCAATTTCAATAAGGTCGATTTACCGGCGCCGTTAGCGCCAATCAGGCCGATTTTGTCGCCGCGCTGAATCAGCGTAGAAAAATGATTAATGATCTGCCGATCTCCATAGCCAAAGCTAATGTCATTAACCTCGATCACTTTTTTACCGGAGGCATCGCCCCTGTCCAGGGACATTTTGCTGGTGCCTTGAGTATTGCGGCGCTGGGCGCGTTCATTACGCAATTTCTCCAGCGCCCTGACCCGGCCTTCATTACGCGTACGCCGGGCTTTTACGCCCTGCCTGATCCAGACCTCTTCATCGGCCAGCTTCTTGTCGAACTCGGCATTCTGGTTGGCTTCATCCTCAAGGGCTGCGGCTTTACGGGCCAAATAATCGTCGTAATTGCCCTGCCAGGACACCAAATTGCCGCGATCCAAATCAACAATCCGGGTCGCCAGTTTTTGCAGAAACGACCGGTCATGCGTCACAAATAATACCGCGCCCTGAAAATTCAGCAGTTGATCTTCCAGCCAAGTAATACTTTCAAAGTCTAAATGGTTGGTCGGCTCATCCAGCAATAATACTTCCGGCTCAATGACCAAAGCTCTGGCCAACGCTACGCGCCGTTTCCAACCGCCGGACAAGCCGCTAATTTTTAACTCACCGGGCAAATCTAGCTTACTTAAAGTGGCTTCAACCCGTTGCTGAAAATGCCAGCCGTTATGGGCTTCGAGTTTATGCTGCAAATCGCCCAACTCATTCAAAGCCTTGTCGTCGTCGTAATCCATGGTTAACGTCATCGCGTGATAACGGGTGATCCATTCGCCCAGCTCGCCCAAGCCGCCGGCAACCGCATCGTAAATGGTTGCGTCATCAGGCAATTCCGGCGTTTGTTCCAGCCATGCCAGTCTTAATCCCGGTTGCTGCCAGATGTCGCCATGATCGGGCTGAACATTGCCGGCGATAATCTTCATTAAAGTTGATTTACCCTCGCCGTTGCGGCCTAACAAGCCTACCCGTTCCCCAGCATCCAGCTGAAATTCGGCATTTTTCAATAAAGCGTGAGTTCCATAAGCAATGGAAACGTTGGACAATCGTAATAAGGGCATTTTAAAGTTCTTTATGTTGTAAATAGCGTCGTAATAAATCCAGTGCCAGTAAAGCCGCTTGGTTTTGCTTGCGTTTAATAGGGCCTGCCACTGAATGGGTGGTTTGATGAAATCCATCTCCAGTCAGCAGCACATTATATAGAATAATGGCTTGGTCTTTATCGTGAAATGTTTCGTTATCCCCGGAATAGAGCTGAACCAGCACAAAATCGGCAGCACCGGTCTTGTGTATTTCGCCGGCGACGGCCTGTGCAGTTGCAACTAAATCATCGGCATTAACCGCAACCGAAAGTTTTTGCCCTAACCTGCCCAGAGATTGCTCATAGCGCGTTTCCAGCAGCCATGATAAGCCTATGCACTTGGCCGCCAACAAACCCTGGCTGGCTGTTTCCACTACAGCCAGCGTATGCTTGCCGACAGTCATCAATTGATCGACGGTAAATACCAAGTCGCCGCCAATCTGACCCAATCCATCAATTGTAAAAACATGATCGCCCAGCTCTGCTGCAACTTTTGACACCAATGCATTCATGGCAGCTTCAGGGTAATCAGGCACAAACAGCAATTTGGTTTGCACATCGTCCGGGCTGGCCCGGAAACCCAACTGCACTTGGGCCGGGATTTCAATTGAACTCATGCGTTCCTGAATGGCCGACTCGCCTATGCCCATGGTTTTAATGGTGATTAGCTTTCCCGGCCGCAACAAGAACCGGCCTGCCAGCGTTGGCTGGATGGATTCCAAAAACAAATGCCGCATTTCCATCGGTACGCCGGGTACAAAGGCAAACCAGCAACGTCCCACTTGCAGGGAAAAACCCGGCGCCGTGCCCCAGGCATTATCAATTCGCTCGGCCCCTTTCGGAAACATCGCCTGTTTGCGGTTTGATTCGGGCATAACCCGATTTCTAAGCGTAAAAAACCGATTGATCTGCTCAAAAGCAACATCGTCAAACTCCAACGGCAAATCGAACGCCTTGGCAACGGCCTCGGCAGTCAAATCATCACTGGTAGGGCCCAGCCCGCCTGTACAAATGCAACAGTCTGCACGTGCCGATATCTCCCACAGCAAGGCTACCAGATCATCCAGTTTATCGCCTACGGCGGTATGCCGGGTTACGTTAAAGCCCATGGCGACGACTCGCTCAGACAACCAGGCCGCATTGGTATCGACGGTTTGCCCGGTGACGACTTCCTCGCCTTGAGAGAATATTTCTAATATTGGATTCATGCTGGAAATAAGGCTTATTGAGTTTGCGTATCGGCCATAATCGGCTAAAGCGTTTTGAAATACAAATTGACCTTAACACTTAAAGTGGAAGTTGATTTATCCTAAAAAAATCATTTTGTCCACGAAAGACGTAAAAAGCACGAAAAGCCAACTTACTGCTTTATTTTGTGTTTTTCATAGATCAATTGCAGTTTTTAAGTTTACAGGAATTCCGGCTGTTTTTTGCTTAATTCAACAATGCCATAATCGATCCAGCGCCTCTGGAACTCATCGGCCGGCAATGGCATCGAAAGATAATATCCTTGAATCTCATCGCAGCCGTATGATTGCAAAAGTGCCAACTGGGCTTCGGTTTCAACGCCTTCGGCGACAACCTTCATGCTTAAAACCTGGCCCAGGGACACGATGGTCTTGATAAATGCGGCTTCGTTCGAGGCCGGATCATCGTTATAAGCCGAGATGAACGATCGGTCGATTTTAAGAGTCTGTATGGGTAGTTTTTGCAAATAGGATAAAGACGAATAACCTGTGCCGAAGTCGTCCATAGCGATGTGAATACCGCGTGCCTGGATTTGCTGCAAACGTTCGGTTGCTTTCTCGATGTCGTGCATGACCAAGCCTTCGGTCACTTCCAATTCAATCCATTCGGGATTCGTATGCGTTTCCTCAAGAATGCGGTCTAGAATCGCTATAAAGTCATCGGCCAGCAGTTGCAGAGGCGAAAGATTGATTGCAATTCGAAAACCTTCCTGCTGATCGGCCCACTCATTGGCTTGCAAACAGGCCGTCTTCAGTATCCATTTACCTAATGGAATGATTAAAGCCGTTTCCTCGGCGATAGGGATAAAGCGGTCCGGCGGTATAATGCCGAAGCCGGGACGCCTCCAGCGAACCAGCGCTTCGGCGCCGGTTATTCGGCTTAAAGCGCTATCGGCTTTAGGTTGGTAATAAAGCTGGAATTCGTCCTGTTCTATGGCCAGCCGCAATGCGTTTTCCAGCGATAGTCTCTGGTGCGCCGCCTCGTTCATGCCAGCCTCGAAGTATTGAAACATGCCCCGGCCTTTTGCTTTTGCCGCATACATAGCGGTATCCGCATGCTTGGTCAGGGTGTCGAAGTCATTGCCGTCGTCGGGAAAAATGGCAATGCCGATGCTGACGCCGACGAAAACGGTGTAGTCCTTAATTTGCACCGGTTTGGTCATCGCAGCGACCAGTTTCCGGGCCAGTTCGGTGGCATCGGTGATGCCGATTAAACCGGGCAGGATAATGGTAAACTCGTCTCCTCCCATACGGGCAACTGTGTCGGTTTTGCGTAAGCAGTTTTGAATACGCATTGCGATGATTTTCAATAAATTGTCGCCGGCCCAATGACCGAGCGAGTCGTTAACGTTCTTGAAATGATCCAAATCAAGAAAAAACAATGCAATACGGGCATTATTGCGTTGTGCCAAACAAATTTCATGCTCAAATCTATCCTTGAACAGAAACCGGTTAGGAAGGTTGGTAAGCACATCGTAGTACGCCAACTGTTTGAGTTCATGTTCCGTTTGTTTCTGGTGGCTGATGTCCGTGGAGATCGCCACATAATGCGTTAGCTGGCCCAACTTGTCAGTGACGGCGTTGATGCTGAGTAGCATTGGGCAAAACTCGCCATTTTTCCGACGATCCCAGATTTCTCCTTTCCATTCCCCGTCGTTCAACAACGATTGCCATAAATGCTTGTAAAACGACCGATCGTGCAGTTTCGATTTCAGCATACGGGGATTTTGGCCCAGCACTTCGGAGCGCTCGTAGCCGGTGATTGCGCAGAATGCCGCATTGACTTCCAGGATAGTGCCCTGCGGATCGGTGATAAAAATCGCTTCGCTACTATTGTTAAAGACTTTGGCGCTTAGTCTCAACCGGGTTTCCCGATTTTTCAACTCGGTGATGTTCAAAGCAGTTACGACTGCGCCTTCCAGCTTTCCCTGTTTCGAATGCAGCAAACTGCCCTTCAGCCAATAAATGGCTTTGGAACTGTCCGGATTTTTACCTAACAGCTCATGCTCACCGGTGTAGTAGCCTTTAAGCCGGACCGTTTCCAACAGCACGGAACTGATCAGCCAGGGCAACGCCGGCAAATGCCCGGCAAGATACTGTCGTTCTGCGGGAATCAGTAAATCGTCGATACCGGTTCCCAGTAATTCTGTCTCGGTGAATCCGAGTTCCCGTTCAACTCCCGTATTCAGTCGCTGAATCCGGCCTTCGGTATCAATGACGAACAGGAGATCGTCCATGGTATCCATAACGCGGTCGACGAAACGGTTGAGGTCTTGCTGCTGATTCGCTTTATGCTGGAGCTTGACCTTTTGCTGTTCGGATTCGCTGAGCATGGCATCCATGCTTTGGGTGATGACGAGGATTTGCCTTTCCTGTTTCAGGTTGGCTAAGCGTAGTTTATCGATCTCTTCCTGTAATCTAAGCATTGTTTCGGAATCTCCGCTGCCGGAAATATTTTCAGCGGCTTCCAATTGGCAGGTTTCGTTTAAGGATGCCAGAAATTGCCCCTCGTATTCTTTGATACGGAATTCGGCAATTTTCAAATCTATGCATCGGCCATGCGCCGGACAAACAAGGCTTCCGTTGGACAGCGGGCAATATGTCAGATCGTAACCTTCATGAGGACAAAAAGCGGGAACAGCTTTAAATTCGCCTTGAATATTGAAAATCAGAATATCGATAGGACGATGCGTCCCCGGTAATTGCAACCGGCCTTTCCAGCGCGGCGGATCGACGAAGTCGAAAAATATGACCGATTCAACAATGACATCGTGAAAACTTGAACGTTGACGACTCATGCCAACACAAGGTTTTGTATTAAATGGACGGTTTTGAGTACGGCCTGTTCGGTCTTATCGGACAGGCCGGGACAAAAGGCGGCCACGGCAGCGATTTCGACACCCACGATCAGAATATCCGGCAGCGGATTCCTGATGATTTTGAGAGCTTCCAGCAAATACGGAATTCCCAGGCCATGACCGGTGAGCTGCTCGGGTCTGTCGGCCAAATCTTCGGGTCTCAACACGAAAATCTGACCGACATTCCCGAAATTAGCCAGAGCATCGACCAGAATCGCTTGACTGCAATTTTCAAGAAACCGGAGCGCATTGAGTCCGGCGATGCCCGCATTGAATATCTCGACATTTTTCGGCCAGGTCAACTGACAAAGCTGTGCGTAGATGCGGATACCGAAGCCGTCATCTCCGTGCAGTTCGTTACCGAAACAAACAATGTGCTGCATACCCATAACTTAGGGCCATACAGTCATGCGTTTGCCCGTGTCGAGTACATGCACGGTACAGACCAGACAAGGATCATGGGAGCGGATAATATGACCGATCTCTACCGGATCGTCTGGATTGTCGACAGTCAGGCCAATCAAACTGCTCTCCCAATGCCCGTGCCGGCCTTCGCTGTCTTTGGGCGATGCGTTCCAGGCAGTTGGCGTAACGACTTGATAGCGACTAATCACGCCGTCGGTGATTTGCACCCAGTGGCCCAGCGCGCCGCGCGCCGCCGTTACCAGTCCAAAACCTTCCCCGTCGGGGATTTCCAACTGGCCGGGAGGAATCATATGCGGGTCGTTAGGATGTGCGGCCAGCTCATGCAGGATTTCGCGCATTTCATGCAACAGCCGGGCGGTACGGCGCAAGCGGGCGAACTGACGCAGCCACGCATTGCCGCCCTCAGCCAGATATAACGAACGGATCAACGGCTCGCCGTCGATTAACGCGTCAGCCAAAGGACCGGTTTGCACGACTTTATCTTGATAGCGCGGGGCCTTGCACCAGGTATAGCGGTCGGAATGGGGTTGATAATCCGGGATGGTTTGCCCCTGAAACGGATGACGGCCGCCCGTGTATGGCTGAAACCAGGAATAGCGCACATGTTCGGTAATTTCGGCTTGCTCGAAAGGCTCGATGTCGCCGGTATCGCCATTGAAAAAACCGGAGCGAAACAGATGCTTGCGTTGCGGCGGAAAAGTCCCGGCATCGTCCGGGTCGTCGTAAGCGCCGTAACTGATCATATGAGGCGTGCCGAAACCCACTTGATATAAGCCGATTTCGCGACTCATCAGTGTGAACAGCCCGATAGCGCTGTCGGCGTGCGCATCCTTCGCTGCCAGCCAGGTGAAGAATTCGTCGGCGGATTCTAGGGCCAGCCAGGAATCCAGGTCTGTACCTATAATGTTTTGTTCGAACCAGCGGGTCAGTTTGTTAAGGATGGACAGACTGTCGATAACATGGCGGCTACTCGCAGGCGACGTCACACCGCCCGGCAACATATAGGATGAGTGCGGCCACTGACCACCAAACAGCGCAATAATTTCGACGGCATGACGCGAATGTTCGAGAGCGCCGCGGTGAACCCAGCCTTTGAACGGCAGAAAAGCAGTGCGCGCTTTTTGATAAAACGACCGTTGCTCGTATTTGGGGTGGCAAAAGTCGGCGGTGAAGAACAAAAAAGATTGCCGCAGGTCGCTTTGCACTGTCTCTGCCATCAAACACAGGTTGCGGATACGAATGGCTGCCGGCGGTACAGGAACGCTCCCGACATTTTCCAATGCCAGCACCGCAGCATTTAATTGCGCGGTGCCGCAGATGCCGCAGATACGTGGCGTGATGACCAACGAATCTTTGGGCTTGCGGCTTATCAGGATTTGTTCGAACCCTCTATACATTGAGCCGATACAGCGGGCATCGACGACTTTGTTGTCTTCCAGTTCCAGCTGAAAATCGAGATCGCCTTCGACCCGGTTAAGGTCTATTTGGATGATTCTTCTGGACATCGGTTAAGGGTCCATGGTCTTGTTCAGCACCCGCTCAGGGGCTGCTTCGTGGGCCAGGCTTTTGTAAGCCATATAATTGGCCCGCTCTACGCCCAGCGGCAGATGTACCGGAATAGTACCGATTTTTTCGGTGAGAAACAGGTCCTGATCTTGGGGAAAGTCCGGGGACGTGCAGCCGAAACACGGCACGCCTGCACGCGTCTTGCTGCTGCGGCCATTCCAGAGTTCGGTATTGCAGATGGCTACCGTGACCGGCCCTTGGCAGCCCAGGTTAAAGAACATGCACGCTTTGCCGCCGAATGCGGTTTCTTCGACATTGTACTCATGATATTCGTTACGGGTGCAGCCCTGATGCACTGTAGTATTGAAAAAGGCTTTGGGGCGGTTGATATGATCGAGTTCTACCGGAAGCCCGGATGCCAGCATGGCCAGCGTTTTGGTCATCGCATTGGGATGAGCCGGACAGCCTGAAAGATTAATAACCGGCAAGCCTTTACGCGAGCGCCATTCGATCGGTAATAACCCGCCGGGAGATTGTTTATCGAATTGTAAGCCCAAACAGTCGGTAGGATTGGGCGGCGCGGCATGGACACCGCCGTATGACGCGCAGGTGCCCAGAGCGACTACGTATTCAGCCTTTTCGACCAGTTGACTGATCAGGCTCATTTTGGAACGCCCCCGATAAGGATCATACATGCCTGAACCGTTGGGCCCGGTGATGATGCTGCCTTCAATGCAAAAAATGTCGAGTGCTTGCCGATCCGCGAGGATCGCCTCGATCAAAGTATCCAGCTTGCTGGTCGGTTCTATGGACAAAGAGGGTTGCCAAAGCATCTCGATGTTGTATTCATCCACGAGTTCTTCCAGAGACGGACTGTCCGCACACAGGATTGACATGGTGTCGCCACCGCAGGAGCCGGTTTGTAGCCAAAGTAATGTCGTCATAAAAGTCTCTGTGATACTCTAAACTGGACGGCCTTGCTGAATAAATACTCTTAAGGCCGGGGCATTTCGGAGCGTAGCGACGCGGGAAGTTATGTTTTTACTCTATCTCGTTAATTGCCGTCAAATCCGTTTGTTCAGCTTAACCCAAGCCGATTTGTCATTGTAGCATAGTCTTATTTGCCCCCCATCCGCTGCCGGCACCGAATAAATTCAACAAACTGCTGTGCCCAAAATCTTTGGATCGATTGCTTCTATAACACGCTATGCCAGAACGGTAATGTAATCAGGCTGATTACCGTTGTCACCGTTACCGCCATCGCATACAGCGAACTATCGAGCCGATAGCGATCACAAAAAACGATTCCGAGAACCATACACGGCATCGCCAGATCAAGCACCGCCGCTGCCCGGTATTGGCCGACTATAGGCAAAAAACCAACCAAAACCATCGCAAACAACGGCATTAACGCCATTTTAATAATTATAACGGGGATAACATATGGAATATTACGGACGGTTACCGCCTTCCAACTTAAGGCAAGTCCCAGAGAAAACAGCATCAACGGTACAACGGCGGCGGATAACTTTTGCAATACGCCGAGCAACCAAACCGGAGCAACGCAGCCGTTAATATTAAGCATAACCGCGATAACCGCGGCCCAGAACGGCGGTGCATTGAAAAACAACCATAGTGTCCGCGGCTTTTCCACGCTATCTTCGCCGTAATACCGCGCTATCACGACACCCACGGTAAACAGCAGCGGCGTGGCTGCAAATAAATCCATCTGTATGACCACTGACCTGGCCCAACTGCCAAAGGTTTGCTCTAAAACCGGCAGACCCAGATAAGTTACATTGGGAAATGCGGCAGCCAGTATCATCGCTCCCATACGCCTATCTTCAAATTTGAACAGTGATCCAACCATCCACAGGCAAAGTATCGCAAAAACAATACTGCCCATGCCCAGCAACGCATACTGGAACGAATGCAAACCTATATCCGCAGACCATAAAACCTCAAGAACCATAGCCGGCAGCAGCAAATAATAGACTACAGTGGTCAAAACCTGCCGCGTTTGATCGGCCGACAAACCTCCCGGTTTTGCAAAACGCCATCCGGCGCCGCATACCATTAGCAAGGTCATTTGTATCAATGTTGAATTCATAATCGAGGACTATTGTAGCGATAGTGAATTTTAACATTCACCGTTAAAACAAGTTCCGGTAATATATATCGTCTTATTATTCGGGGAGTGTTTAAGTGCGTTTATTTTCAAGATATTGCCAGATCGGTGTTTTTTTATTAATAGCCAGCCCTTTTGCAATTGCGGAAACTGACGTCATCTCACCTAATGAGGCCGCAACAATGCGCGTCAAGAACCACGCGGTTATTGTGGATGTGCGTGAAAATGACGACTGGAATGAACACCAAATTCACGGAGCCATTCATATTCCGCTATCCCAATTGAATGCTCGGCTAGCGGAACTTGAACCTTATAAAAACCACCCGGTCATCACCCAATGCCAAGCCGGCCTACGTTCCGCACAAGCCCAGCTGATATTAAAGGCGGCGGGATTTTCCAAGGTTTATTTAATGAACGGCGGAATACAGGCTTGGCACAGCCAAGGCTTTGTGACCGAATAAACCGTAGCCCATCAATCGCGAACAACGATGGGCGCCGTGCCTCAGCTCATTCTATAGATTTTTTATTTTTTACCTTATGTCTACTATGCCTCAATCATTTATCTCAACCAAACCCATCCCCGTCCGCGAACGCTTAATCATGGCATTGGATGTCCCCAGCATTCCCGAGGCGCAAGCTTTGGTGGAAGAACTCGGCGACTCGGTGATCTTTTACAAAGTCGGTATGGAACTGTTTATGTCGGGCGACTATTTCGGCTTTATCGAATGGTTAAAACAGCAAAATAAGAAAATCTTTGTCGACCTGAAGTTTTTCGATGTGCCTGCCACCGTGGGCCGGGCTATTAAAGCTTTGAGCAGCAAAGGCGTCGATCTTGCCACCATTCACGGCAACGATGCGATTATGGAGGCCGCCGCCAAGGAAAAAGGCGACCTTAAAGTATTGGCCGTGACCGCGTTAACCAGTTTGGATCGAGGCGACCTTGATGATTTAGGCTTTGCCTGCGATGTGCGCGAGTTGGTTTTGTCCCGCGCCAAACGCGCCTTGCAAATCGGCTGCGACGGCATTGTTTCATCCGGCCTTGAAGTTGCGATGCTGAGGGAAGAGCTGGACCATAAGCTGTTGGTCATCACCCCGGGTATCAGGCCTGTCGATAATCGCGAAGAGGACGATCAAAAACGCGTGGTCAGTGTGGAAACGGCTTTCCAGAACGGCGCCGATTATATCGTCGTCGGCAGACCGATCCGCGATGCAGAAAATCCTAAAGCGATGGCTGAGAAGATTCAGGGGCAGATTCTTGCACAATTTCAACCTGTTCAATAAGTTCGACTCAAAAGGGGCAGCCGTCCCTTGACACCTTTTTTAATATAATCCTGCGACTATGGAATTTGATCTCGCTTTTACCACCTCATATCTGGTCGCTTTTACGATGGGATTGTTCAGTAGCATGCACTGTATCGGCATGTGCGGTTCCATTATCGGAACCCTGACCTTAAGCCTCAGCCCGGAAATACGGAACCAAAAAAACCGGCTGCTGCCTTTTGTGTTTAATTACAATATCGGACGCATTACCAGTTACACGATAGCCGGCGCATTAGCGGGCGTTATTGAAGCGCTGATTACGATGCCGATGGGTGAAATCAGCGGACATAGACTGCTGCAATTGCTGTCCGCGGCGATCATGACCGGATCCGGGCTCTATATAGCCGGATGGTTCCCCCGCTTTGCCTATATTGAAAAAATCGGCCTGCGTTTCTGGAAAAAGATAGAGCCTTTTGGCCGTAAACTGATTCCTGTAAAAAATCGCACCCAGGCCTATCTTTTCGGCATGGTGTGGGGATGGCTGCCGTGCGGTTTGGTCTATTCGGCTTTGGCGCTCTCCGCAACAGCAGGCAATATCAGCCAAAGCGCACTGACCATGTTGTTTTTCGGATTGGGAACTTTACCTGCGGTTATGGGAGTCGGTATAATGACCGGCATTCTAACCAGGTTATCCAGAATGCAGCGTTTCAAACAGGCTATCGGCCTGTTTATGATTGCGCTGGCTCTACTGGCCGCACTGCCTTGGCTTAACCCCATGGCAATTACAACACACATGGCATTACATTAAGAGGTATCTATGGATCATTTTAACACGATCATCGGTCAATCTCCTGCATTGGATTCCTTAATCCGTAGCGCCAAAATTGTTGCCGCTACCGATGTTACTGTATTGCTTAAGGGTGAAACGGGCACCGGCAAAGAAGTACTTGCTACAGCGATTCAACAAGCCGGCTCTCGTGTCAACAAGGCTTTTATTACCCTGAATTGCGCAGCATTACCTGAAAGCCTGATCGAATCGGAATTATTCGGTCATAAAAAAGGCTCATTTACCGGAGCGAGCACAGATAAGCAAGGCCTTTTGCAGGCGGCGAACGGCGGCACCCTGTTTCTCGATGAGATTAATTCCTTACCGCTATCGATTCAGGCAAAATTATTACGCTTTCTTGAATCCGGCGAGTGTCTTGCTGTCGGCGAAATCAAACCTTACAAAGTCGATGTTCGCGTTATTTCCGCAACCAACACGGACCTGAACAAGCAGATCGAAAACGGCCAATTCAGATCCGATTTATATTTCCGTTTGAATGTTGTACCTTTGGAATTACCGCCGCTGGCGCAGCGCACTGACGATATCGAATCGCTGATCAAGCACTTCCTGGCCTTATTTGAAAACGCACACGCACTGACCGCGCCCAAATTCAGCAAGGCGGCTTTAAAAACACTGAAAGCTTACCCATGGCCGGGCAATATCCGCGAATTGCGTAATTTATGCGAAAGACTCAGCATTTTATTGGCCGGCAGAGTTATAGAACCGGAAAATCTTCCGCCTGAATTTACCACCAGATACATCAGCAATACGCCTGCCGCAACCGATTTCACATTGCCTGAAAACGGACTGCAACTGGATACGTTAGAGGCTAATTTAATACATCAGGCCCTGAACCGCACTAATGGCAATCGAAGCAAATCTGCAAAACTATTGGGCATTTCCCGCGACACCCTGCTTTATCGTATGCAAAAACACGGCTTTGCGAGCTAATATTCAGCGCCTTCTTACCCACTGAGCGGTAATGTTGTCGCTCTTTCCGTGAGCGCGGAGCACTGCCAGTTGCGCCAATTTGCCAAGCTCATCCTTGCCACCGGCAGGTTGAGCCAATTGCAAAAGCTCGGATTGCTTTACATATTCCCAAAAACCATCAGTGCAAAGCATAAAAGTCTCGCCCTTTTTCATGGCCGGATACAGATTAATCTCCACCTCATGCGCTTTCAGGATGTTGATGGTACGTGTTAACCGATTTTGCTCCGGATGCAGCGCCATCTCCTGTTCGGTAATCTTACCTTCATTCAATAATTGTTGCGGAATGGAATGATCCTGAGTTCGCCACACTATCTGCTGCGGATTCATCCTGTATATCCTCGAATCACCGCAATGCGCAGTCAACACCCGCTGCTCATCCATATAAAGGATTGCGCAGGTCGTATGGGCATCATGACCTGATTTGTCGAAAGCAAACAGACGTTTCATTTCATTGACAGCCGCATCAATCCACATCGAAAAAGTATCGACCGGATTACGCTCCATCTGCTTACCGTAAGCATTTGCAAACCTGAGCAAGCCCTGGCAGAAAAAACGGGACGCTTTTTCTCCGGCATGATGGCCGCCCAAGCCATCGGCAACGACAAATAACGCATAACTATCGTTAACGATATGCGTCATAAAGTCCTGATTAATTTCCCTGTCACCGGTCAAGGTTAACTGATAGAACTCCAGCGCCACTTATTTTCCTTGAGTTAAACGCTCTGCTGCACAAATCCGCCGGGAGCGGATTTGCATTTACCCTAAGGGTGCCGGGCAGGACAGCCCTGCATGAATCTTGCATTACGCATGATCCGCTTCAAATCCTTAACCGACTGGGCCAAACCGGAAAACACCGCCTGAGCGATAATCGAATGACCGATATTAAGCTCCACTATTTCCGGTATCGCGCAGATGGCCTCAACATTATAAAAGTTCAAACCATGCCCGGCATTCACTTGCAACCCGGCGCTATGAGCATAAACAGCAGCCCTATTGATACGCGCCAGTTCTTCGGCTTGCTGTTGCGAATTGTGCGCCTCGGCGTAACAGCCGGTGTGCAACTCGACAACCGGTGCGCCGGCTTTTACCGCCGCATCGATCTGTATCTCATCGGGATCGATAAACAAAGACACTTCAACGCCTGCACCCGCCAATCTATCGCAAGCCCAGTGCAGGCGCTGCAGATTTCCGGCAACATCCAGCCCACCTTCGGTAGTCAATTCTTCGCGTTTTTCCGGCACCAGACAGCAGGCATAGGGCTGCACTTTCACAGCGATATCGACCATCTCATCGGTCACCGCCATTTCCATATTCAGCCGGGTATGAAGCATCTGTTTTAATAAATAGATGTCCCGGTCCTGGATATGCCGCCGGTCTTCCCGCAAATGCGCGGTTATGCCGTCGGCACCGGCCTGCTCTGCAACCAATGCCGCCTGAATCGGTTCAGGATAAAGCGTGCCTCTGGCTTGTCTCAGGGTAGCGACATGATCGATATTCACGCCTAATAGGATATTTGTTTTATTCATTTTTCGCGCTGGACGGAGTCTGTCGCCTCGTCCACTCCGTTTGAGATTGTTGTGGTTGGAGAAAGGTAAAAGATTACGATCTGGATGGTAAGCCCTGTCCGGCGCCGGTATGTTGAATAACTTTATTAATTACCGCTCGGCTTTTAAGTTGCTTGCCCTGCAAATAAACATCAATGACCATCCTCATCAGTGCTTTTGCTTCGCTTAATACGTGCGGATCGGTTAATTCCCTGGAATTTAACGCCTGCAAAGTTCCGCCTGAAAACTGTCCATTCATCGCTTCAACCGCTCCTTGACCTACATTGAAATCGTACTTTTTAAACGATTCAACCGGTTTTTCATTATCATCGTATTCAAACGACAAACCATAACCCGTGCACTCCAGCAGATTAAGCTCAAATTGCCGCAATGCCGCCTCCATGCTCGTCCCACCCGTCAAGCCGGATAAACATTCGCGATAATGTTCAAACACTTCGGGATGAGGATCGTATTTGTGTAAAAAACAACTAACCAGCTCATTGATATAAAAACCGCAATAAAGCGCGAGTCCCTTTATGTCGTTAAACGGCTGAATAATTTCGACATCGGTCAGCGTTTTTAACTCTGCCTTGCCAAAATAGGAAATGAGTAACGGGATAAAGGGTTGCAGCATGCCTGCTGTTTTAGACTTGGTTTTTCTTACGCCTTTGGCCAGCACAGAGATCCGGCCAAAATCCCGGGTTAACGCATCGATAATCAAGCTGGTTTCCCGGTATTTGCGCTGCTGCAAGATAAAGGCAGGCTGCAAGTAAACTGCGGTTTCAGTCATTAAAGCCCAGGCTTTGCAAGGCTCGCTCACTATCCGACCAGCCTTTTTTGACTTTAACCCAAAGCTGCAAATAGACCTTCTGCCCAAGCAGCTTTTCTATATCCACACGGGCATCGGTACCGACCTTCTTCAACATGTCGCCTTCCTTGCCGATGACGATATTCTTTTGGGTCAAGCGTTCAACCCAGATAATCGCGTATATCTTAGTAATGTTGGGCTTTTCTTCGTAGCGCTCAATCTCGACCGTAAGCGCATAGGGCAGCTCATCGCCTAAGCGTCTGGTCAGCTTTTCCCTGACAATTTCAGCCGCCAGAAACCGCTCGGACCGGTCGGTAACCTGGTCCTCGGGATAGATCAAATCACGCTCAGGCAACAGCGCCATGATCAAGCTTTCCAACTGATCAAGATTGATTCTTTTTAACGCGGAAATGGGTACTAAATGCTTGAACGGAAAACGATGCTGGGCTTCGTTAAAGAACGTCAAAATAGCTTCTTTGTCCGCCACCTTATCAACCTTGTTTACAGCAAGGATCACCGGCAAACCGGCCTGTTCCAGTTTTTTGAAAATAGCCTCGTCATATTCATGCCAAGACAAGCCATCGATCAGCCAGACGATCACATCGACGCCCAGCAAAGTCGTTTCTGCGGTCCGGTTTAAATAACGGTTCAGCGCCCGCTTTTCACTGTTATGCATGCCGGGCGTATCCATATAAATAGCCTGCCCCGCTTCAGTGGTGTTAATGCCGAGAATTCGATGCCGCGTAGTTTGCGGCTTACGTGAGGTAATGCTGATTTTCTGCTTTAACAGATGATTCATCAATGTTGACTTGCCAACATTGGGGCGCCCAATCAGGGCGACGAAACCACAATTCATTTAGTTTCCTTATTTAATAATTCGAGCATAAGCTCTGCCGCCGACTGCTCGGCTTTTTTTCTGGAATTTCCAGTACCAATGCAGGACTCTGCTATTAATGATGTCGTACATTTAACTTTGAAAGTTTGTTCATGAGCAAGCCCGGACATGGTCATTAAAGTGTAATCCGGCAGCTCCATTTTTTTGGACTGCATTAACTCCTGTAATTGAGTTTTAGGGTCTTTCTGCCAATTATCCAAAGACAAATTTTTCAGCTTTTCCGCAAATAGCTGCAAGATCCATTGCTGGCACGCATCCATGCCCTGATCGTTGTACAACGCGCCGATAATCGCTTCCACGGCATCTGACAGAATGGAATCTCGACGAAAGCCGCCACTTTTCAACTCTCCCGAACCCAGCAACAAATAATCACCCAACTGATGTTTTCTAGCCAGCTCTGCCAGTGATCCCTGATTGACCAAACTTGCTCTTAACCGGCTTAAAACACCTTCACAGGCACCGGGAAATAACTCATATAACTTCTGTGCGATAACAAAACCTAAAATTGAATCGCCCAGAAACTCCAAGCGTTCATTGTTGTTCGGACTTGCGCTTCGATGCGTTAAAGCTATGGTAAAAAGCTGGGGATTATTAAACGCCAAACCCAGCTTTTTAGATAACTCTTCTGGCTTTTTTATCACTTCTGACCGACCTCGAAAGAGTCGTGAAACTCGGCTAACACACTCAGGTTACTGACCAATTTCACAACAGTTTCATACTCGATATCTACTTTCAGATAGTCGCCATGCCTGATTACTTTAATCTCATCCTGAGTGACGTCGTAGACATAATTGATACTAAAACGCTTAGCCAAACTTTCCCTGATTTCCGCTTCGCTTTTTGTTTGAATATCCGGAGACTCCTTTAACGCTGCCAGAGCGCTCTTTACCTTGCCGTGGTCCAGATAAATGGGAACGATCTTAAGTGTCAATAAAGTAAAAAAACCAATGAGCCCCAGAACAAAAACAAGCGAAATCAATGTCAAACCTTGCTGACGTTTAGGTGATAAATTCATTTTTTCTCCGGATGATTTATAAAAGAAATAAGTATAGTGCAGTTTATTTCAACACTGTGCCAATGCGGTCAAGACCGACACCTTTATTTTGCCAATCCCAACTCATCCAGATAAAAAATGCTTTTCCAACCAGGTTTTCTTCAGGAACCGTACCCCAGTAACGACTATCGTTGCTGTTATCACGGTTATCACCCATCACAAAATAGCTCCCTTTCGGCACGACATACACGCCTTCGGCAGAGGCTGCGCCATTCCTTATCAAAATGCTATGCTCAACGCCGGTCAGATCTTCCAACAAATGCTCATTCCCGGTCATATCCTCGCCTTGACCTACGCCCTGATAGCGCCCCAGAGAAACTTGATTGATCGGAACGCCGTTAATGTGCAGTTTTTTATCGTAATAAGCGACCCGGTCGCCCGGCAAGCCGATCACACGTTTGATGTAATCGACAGTCGGGTCTTTGGGATAACGAAAAACCACAATATCCCCGCGTTTGGGCTCGTTCAACTCAATGATTTTTTTATTGATAACCGGCAAGCGTATGCCGTAGGTGAACTTGTTTACCAGAATAAAATCGCCGATCAGTAAAGTCGGCATCATCGATGCGGAAGGTATGCGAAAAGGCTCGGCTATGAATGAACGCAGAAGCAACACAATCAATACAACCGGAAAAAAAGAACGCGCATACTCTACCAATATGGGTTCATTTTCTTCATCAAAAACCTCCCCTCTTGATTTGAGTACCAGTAAATATCCGCCCCAAATTACACCGGTAATCAGCGTGGCGACGACAAGAAAAAAGGAGAAATCGTAATCCATAGTATATGTCTTCAAAGTGTATGGGCAATCCCTTGTGATTGCCCTGATGAGCCAAAGTCCAAGTTATTCTTTGTTAAGCTGTAAAACGGCCAGGAATGCCTCTTGAGGAATCTCGATATTACCGACCTGCTTCATACGTTTTTTTCCGGCTTTTTGCTTTTCGAGCAGCTTTTTCTTACGGCTGATATCGCCGCCGTAACATTTCGCAATCACATTTTTTCGCATCGCTTTAACGGTGGAGCGGGCAATAACCTTGGAGCCGATGGCTGCCTGTATCGCAACCTCATACATTTGCCGTGGAATCAGGTCTTTCATCTTTTCAACCAGATCCCTGCCCCGGTTATGACTTAGATCCCGATGCACGATAATAGACAGGGCATCCACCTTTTCAGCATTGATTAAAACGTCCAGCTTGACCAGTTCGGCCGGCTGAAAACGCAAAAACTCGTAGTCAAACGATGCAAAGCCCCGACTCACCGATTTTAAACGATCGAAGAAATCCAGCACCACTTCGCTCAACGGCATTTCATAATGCAGCGATACTTGCCTGCCGACATATTGCATGTCTTTCTGCACGCCGCGTTTTTCTATACACAACGTGATCACGCCGCCCAGATAGGCCTGCGGCACCAAGATATTAGCCCGAATAATAGGCTCCCTGATTTCCTTGATGGTTCCCATATCCGGTAATTTAGCCGGATTATCGATCATCAAAACCTGGTCGTTCTGGGTAATGACTTCATAGATAACGGTAGGCGCTGTCGTAATCAGGTCAACATCGTATTCCCTTTCCAAGCGCTCCTGCACGATCTCCATATGCAACATACCGAGAAAACCGCAACGGAAACCAAAACCTAGAGCCTGCGACGTTTCAGGCTCAAAGTGCAAGGAAGCATCATTGAGATTCAACTTGTTGAGCGCCTCGCGCAAATCCTCATAATGATCCGAACTGACGGGATACAAACCGGCAAAAACGCGCGGCTGTACCCGTTGAAATCCGGTGAGCTGTTCGGTTGCCGGGTTATCGGTCCAGGTGATGGTATCCCCTACCGGCGCGCCGAAAATATCTTTAATACCGGCCACGACATAGCCGACTTCGCCGGTATTTAAAATGTCTTTTTCCAGCCGTTTGGGGGTAAAAACACCGACTTTTTCGGCTATAAACGACTTGCCGGTGGACATGATGGTGATCTTTTGCTTTCTGCGGATACTGCCATGCATAATCCTGACCAGCGACACCACGCCCAGATAGCTGTCAAACCAGGAATCGATAATCAACGCCTGTAACGGACCGGCAGTGTTGCCTTCAGGCGGCGGAACTTTAAGCACCAGTTGTTCCAGCACATCCTCAACGCCCAGACCGGTTTTAGCGCTGATCATCAGCGCTTCGTCGGCAGGGATTCCTATCACTTCTTCAATCTCAGCCTGTACCCGCTCGGGTTCCGCTGAAGGCAAATCGATTTTGTTCAGCACCGGCACCACTTCCAGTCCCTGCTCTATCGCCGTATAACAGTTGGCGACGCTTTGCGCCTCAACGCCCTGAGCCGCATCGACAACGAGCAACGCACCTTCGCAAGCCGCTAACGACCTGGAAACTTCATAAGAAAAATCGACATGCCCAGGCGTATCGATGAAATTAAGCTGGTAAGTCTCGCCGTCTTTCGCCTTAAAATCCAGCGTGACGCTCTGAGCCTTAATAGTAATGCCGCGCTCTTTCTCAATATCCATCGAATCAAGCACTTGTGCCGACATTTCCCTGGCGCTTAAACCGCCGCAGATTTGAATAAAACGATCCGCAAGCGTCGATTTACCATGATCGATATGAGCGATAATGGAAAAATTTCTTATATGTTTTAAATCCACTTATATTTCAACTTGTTATGATAGTGTTAATGCATTGCGCCAAATACTAAGTATCAATAAAGACGTGCCCCGCAAAGCTTCCGCCCCTTAATTACCCCCATACAGACAACATCCTCACACTGCTTGCCGTCATGTATTTGCACACCTGTGTTAGCTGGACATTGTAACAGATTTAGACTTACTCAAAGCCTACTTTCATCATCAATCCCAAGGGGATTTGTGCTTGTATGTACAGTGGTACTCTCTTGCTTCAACCTCATGCATATAGATTAAGACTTACTACGACTAAATTAATTTTTTCTTAAATTCGACAACTTCCTAGTATTTGCACTTATGTTTTTTTTCATTTTTTTTACTTAGAATAATTCTAAAGTCATTGGTTTTCATATGATATTCAAAGAGTAATATTTTAAGCATAACGAAATCTAAGGAATTAGCATGTGTGGAATTAATGGTATTGCCGCCCTCTCAAGGCAGACCAAAATTAGTGAGGAGGATGTGCGAAGCATGTTGCCTTTCCTGGCCCATCGAGGTCCGGACGGTAGCGGTGTTTATCTTGATCCCAGCCAACAAGTTGGATTGGGCCATACCCGGCTCAGTATCATCGACCTTGCCGGCGGCGCTCA
Source organism: Methylobacter sp. (assembly GCF_036845245.1). Taxonomy (NCBI): domain Bacteria; kingdom Pseudomonadati; phylum Pseudomonadota; class Gammaproteobacteria; order Methylococcales; family Methylococcaceae; genus Methylobacter; species Methylobacter sp. The sequence continues at coordinate 50,845 of NZ_DAIUEH010000022.1, read as the reverse complement.
GCCAATGCACAACGAAGATAAGACGGTATGGGTCACATTCAACGGCGAGATATTCAATTATCTTGAGCTGCGCAAGACTTTACTCAAAGACGGGCACAGCTTCCACACTCACAGTGATACCGAGGTCATCGTTCATGCCTATGAACAATACGGCGACGACTTTGTGCAACACCTGAACGGCCAATTTGCAATCGCGCTTTGGGATAACAGCCGCCGACGTTTGCTGTTAATTCGCGATCGAGTCGGTATTTTACCGCTTTTTTATACGCGCCAAGGCGATAGGTTGCTGTTTGCATCTGAAATCAAAGCCTTATTGCCTCAATTGTCGGAAGCGCCGCGCATTTCCCCGACCGCACTGGACCAGATATTCACCTTCTGGGCGCCGCGCAGCCCTAATACCCTGTTTGAAGATATCTTCGAAGTGCCGCCCGGGCATATATTGGCATTGGAAAACGGCTGCTTGAGCGAATCAATCTATTGGGATTGGCGTTTCCCCGAGCAGGATGACTATCATCACGGTTCGGACGCCGATCTGGCCGAGCAATTGTATGACCTGCTGGCCGATGCAACGTCCATCCGTCTGCGCGCAGATGTACCGGTCGGCGCCTATCTTTCGGGAGGGCTCGATTCCTCAGCATTGGTAGCGTTGATCCGTCGTCACTCAGACGCACCGCTCAAGACCTTCTCTATTGGTTTCGAAGAACAGTCGCTTGACGAATCGGTCTTTCAGAAGCAAATGATCGAACATCTTGGCGTTGAAAACAGCCGAATACTCTGCCAAAACAGCGATATTGCCGAAAACTTTCCCGCCACTATTTTTCACGCCGAAACAGCTATTCTACGCACAGCCCCCACACCGATGAGACAGCTGTCCGGCTTGGTGCGCGCCTCAGGTTACAAGGTAGTTCTGACCGGCGAAGGCGCCGATGAAGCCTTAGGCGGCTATGACCTATTTAAGGAAGACAAAATCCGCCAATTCTGGGCCCGCCACCCTCAGTCCGAATGGCGCCCTCTACTGCTCAAAGCACTGTATCCCTACCTGGAAACCTCCGGCGCCCAGGCTAAGTCTTACTTGCAAAGTTTCTACAGTATCGGCTTGGATAAACCGAACCAGCCGGGATTCAGCCACCTTCCCCGATGGTTCACTACGACCCAATGCAAGGTTTTTTTCTCGGAAGAGCTCAACTCCAGGTTGCGTGAGAATGCTGTCGACCGCCTGACCGAGCAATTACCGATTGGTTTCGACCGCTGGCATTCGTTCAACCGCGCGCAATATCTGGAAGCAAAAACACTGATGGGTGACTATTTATTATGTTCCCAGGGAGACCGTATGCTGATGGCCAACTCAGTGGAAGGGCGTTTCCCGTTTTTGGACCATCGCGTTATTGAGTTCGCCAACCGCCTGAATCCACGTTTGAAGATGCGCGCGCTGAACGAGAAGTACCTCTTTAAGCAAGCCATGAAAAGCCAATTACCCCGGCAAATCCTTGAGCGCCACAAACAACCCTACCGCGCCCCGGACATACCCGCCTTTTTTTCCTCACATCCACCGGCCTATGTGACTGATTTGTTAAGCGAAGAAAAGCTTAAGCGTTACGGATATTTTGACGCTCAAAAAGTCGGTTTTTTACTTAAGAAGGCGAAACGCGGCAGTTCAATTGCCTACAAAGATAACATGGCGCTAGTAGGCGTTCTTTCTACACAGTTGTGTCATTATTTTTTTATTGAACAATTTTCTCAGACTGCCAGCCAATCAGGCAGCTCTTATCTTTCGTTAACCTGACATTAGGCTATAGCTATGAAAAAAACTATCAAACAATACATTTTGGAAAACCTCCTGTTCACCGAAGATGAATCAGCTATACAAGATAACGATTCCTTTCTTGACGGGGGCATTATAGATTCTACCGGCGTTATGGAAATCATACTTTTCATTGAAGAGACCTTTGGCATCAGAGTCAACGACGATGAAATGCTTCCGGCCAATCTTGATTCAGTAGATAACCTGATTGCTTTTGTTCAGAGCAAACAGGCTCAGGCTGTTGCTGCCTGAAGAAAGGTGATCGCTATGTCCCGACTATTGCAAAATACCTTGCTCACTACGGCCGCCCGCCATCCGGATCGTACCGCCCTGATTGCGGGCGATGTAAGAATGAGCTATCAAGAAGTGAAGGATTATGCGTGCCGCTTGGCTCATGCTTTGCGCACGCGTGGCGTCCGCCGAGGTGACCGGGTGGCGATTTTCATGGACAACACCTGGCAATGTGCTTTGTCGATATACGGCGTTCTATTAGCCGACGGAGTCTTTGTCGTCATTAATGCCCAAACCAAACGCGATAAACTGGCATTCATTCTCGGTGATTCGAACGCTCGAGTGCTGCTCAGCGAGCCGAATCTCCTGCGCGTGTTCGGCCCGGTGGCAGAGCAGTTGCCAACGTTACGGGTATTGTGTGCGGGCGGAATCGGAACCTTGTCGGCGGACATGGAAAGCTTGGACAATGCATTAACCGATATGCCGACCACTCCACCTCCGCAGTCGGCGATCTCACTGGATCTGGCCTCGCTGATTTATACCTCGGGCAGCACCGGCGAACCTAAAGGAGTGATGCACACCCATCAATCCATGCTGTTCGCCCTGCAAAGCCTGGTTGAATACCTGCGTTTGGACGGAACCGACCGCTTGCTGTGCGTACTGCCGCTAGCTTTCGATTATGGCCTGTATCAATGGCTAATGACAGTCTACACCGGCTCCGCTTTGGTGCTTGAACGTTCGTTCACCTACCCGGCGCAGGTGCTCAATGTGATGGAAACAGAAGGCGTTACGGTTTTTCCTGGAGTGCCCACTATTTTCGCCATGTTATTGGCCGCTCATGAGCGCCAACCGCTATGTTTCGAGAACGTGCGGCGCGTCACCAACACGGCTGCCGCTCTTCCGGCCAATTTCAATACCCGGTTGCGTGAAATATTTCCGAACGCCGATATCTACCGCATGTACGGTCTTACCGAATGCAAGCGCGTAAGCTACCTGCCTCCGGAACAAATCGAGCGAAAGCCGGAGTCTGTAGGCATCGCCATCCCCGGCACAGAAGTCATGGTGCTTGATGATGCCGGCCAGCCGGTCAAACCCGGCGAAGTAGGTACGCTTTATGTACGCGGCTCTCATGTGATGCTCGGTTATTGGAACCAACCGGAAAAATCCGCCCACATGCTTAAGCCCGGTTCGCTGCCCGGCGAGCGCTTACTTTGCACTCATGATTTATTCACCGTTGATGAGGATGGCTACCTTTACTTCATCGGCCGCACTGATGACATCATCAAAAGCCGTGGCGAAAAAATCAGCCCGCTTGAAGTTGAAACTGTTCTCTATGGTATTCAAGGCATTCGCGAAGCCGTCGTACTCGGCATTCCGGATCTCTTATTAGGACAAGCCGTCATAGCTTTTGTCAGCGTGATGGAAAACAGCGACCTTAGTGAAGGCCGGATCAAGAAATTGTGCGGCGATAAGCTGGAAGCTTTCATGGTGCCCAAATATGTAACGATTCTGCCTGAACTACCTAAAAGCGCGAACAACAAGACCGACAAAAAAGCACTCACCGCTATGCTTTCTTGAAACATTACGGAGCTAAAGAATATGTTTTTGAATAATGAAGAACTATACAACTTAATAAAGCCCGGCTTTGAAAACAAAATTCATTTACTTGAAGATAAACCGGAAGAAAACATTGAGTCATCCTTGAAAGCCTTGGGGTTTGCGGCTTGTGGGCTTCAGAAATCGGTTGAAATGGCGGCGAAACACCCCTTACCGGCGTTAACGGAAGAACAAAAAAACATACTCTTTGACTTAATCAATCAAAGGCTGGACGGCGCACCTCTCGCGTATATAACAGGACGACAGTACTTTATGGATATTGAACTCTTATGCGACAGAAGAGCGCTTATTCCCAGAAAAGAAACCGAGCTTTTAGGGAAAAAAGCGCTTCTTCTTTCGTTGGAAATCGCTAAAGAAAAGCAAGCCGTCAATATTATTGACGTCTGTTGCGGTAGCGGAAATTTAGGTTTAGCCATCGCAAGCCACAATATTAACGCTTCTGTTTATGCAACCGATCTTTCTCAAGAGGCCGTTGATCTCGCACAAGAAAATATTTCATTTTTAAATCTCAACCACCGGGTAAATGCCAAACAGGGAGATTTATTATCCGCTTTTGAAACCAAAGAATACCAAGAAAAAATAGACCTGATTGTTTGCAATCCGCCCTATATATCAAGCGTTAATGTTCCCAAAATGGATAAAGAAATATCAGACCACGAACCCGCTCTAGCCTTTGATGGAGGCGTCATGGGCATCAACCTGATCCAGAGGTTAATCCGTGAAGCGCCAAAACTTTTAACAAAGTCGGGATGGTTAATTTTTGAAGTCGGAGCCGGGCAAGGATTATTCATTTCCCGGTTATGCGAAAGAAGCGGGCTTTACCAACAGATTGAATCAGTTTCTGACGATTTAGGGACTATACGAGTGATATTAGCTCAAACATAATCCTCTTCGCCCAATCGGAATATTGTTTGTATACATAATGCTGAGCGAATTATTTTAATAGTTCTCCTCGCTCGCAAAATTAGAATAATTCATTGCTGAGGAATTTACGATGTCTATAAATCTTAATACTACATTGAGAAGTGTCCCCATAAATCTTACTGCGGATCTCAAGCTCGACGAAGCTGCTGAAATCTCTAAAATTGCCGAGCGCCTGCGTGAATTGTTACGCAGTCACCTGCACCGCCGCGGACTGATTATCGCTATTTCAGGTGGAGTAGACAGCGCGGTCTGTGCCGCATTGGCCGTGCGTGCGGTCGGGCCCGAACGTGTTTTCGGCTTGCTATTGCCTGAGCGCGATTCCGCCTCCGAAAGCACTATCCGCGGCCGTATGGTGGCAAAACAACTCGGCATCGCCTACGAGGAGTTCGATATTGCCTCCACATTGGATGCTTTGGGTTGCTACCAGTGGCGCGACGAAGCCATCCGTGCCGTTTTTCCGACCTATACCACCGGATGGAAAAACAAAATCGTGATCTCCGGTGGACAGGCAGGGACTTTCAACTATTTCAAACTCGTGGTGCAATCACCGGATGGGCAATTATTCGAGGAGAGGCTGGATTCGAAAAATTACCTGCAAATCGTCGCTGCCACTAATTTCAAACAACGGGTGCGCAAAACTATTGAGTATTTTCATGCAGACCGTTTGCACTATGCAGTCATCGGCACGCCCAACCGCCTGGAATACGATCAAGGTTTTTTTGTAAAAAACGGCGATGGTTCTGCCGATGTAAAACCCATTGCGCATTTATATAAAACCCAGGTCTACGCCCTGGCGCGTTATCTGGGGCTTCCTGAAGATATATGCAACGCTCCGCCCACTACCGATACCTACAGCATGGCACAAGGACAAGACGAATTCTATTTTGCGCTACCTTACGACAAAATGGACATTGCTTTACTGGCTCACAACAGCGGCAAAGCGGCCTCTCAGCTAGCCGAGGAGTTAGGCATTAGTCTTGACCAAGCAAAACTTATTTACCATGACATCGAAGCCAAACGTAAAACCACGGCTATGCTGCACTGGCCTGCAATTGCAATTGAACCTGTAATTGGCCCAAAAACTAAACCACCTGTGCTTGGCTGAAACTAAACTATTGAAAACGTTAAATGGAGGCGAATATGACGCAGACAAATATACGTAGAATGTGGTTGCTGGTTGCGCTGACAATGCTGGCCCTATCTGGATGTAATCAATCCAAACGCGAGGAACCCTTGATGACATCAACGCAAATTAGCGGGTCGGAATGGCAGGCACTGGAAAAAAAGAGAGTGGTTTTCGGTCACCAGTCGGTAGGCTGGAATATTCTTAACGGTGTAGAGCGACTGGCCGCCAGGGACAGAGTCAATCTTGATATTCACGAACAGCGGACGACCCCGGCTGTGGAGGGTATTAGTCATTTTCCTATCGGCAGTAACGGTGATCCGATATCCAAGATCCATGATTTTGCTGCCGCCATTGACGCCGGTGCCGCCCAAGGGGCGGATGTGGCCATGATGAAGTTATGCTATGCCGACTTCAATGCCGTTACCGATGCCCGGCAAGTGGCAAATGCTTATATCGCCAGCCTTGAATCCTTGGCTCAACGGCATCCGAACACAAGCTTCGTGGCGGTTACCGTACCGTTAACGGCGGTGCAAACCGGCCCAAAGGCATGGATCAAACAGCTTGTAGGCAAGCAACCAAGTGAGTATCTAGAGAATGTCAAGCGTGCGGAGTTTAATACGCAGCTTCGTGAGCGGTACCTTATGACGGGTCGCTTGTTTGACCTTGCCCGGACCGAGGCTGAATCGGCCGGCAAATACTGCCGGGCAGAGGTGAATGGTCAAACGGTCGAGACATTATGCCCTGAGCTTACAACTGATGGCGGCCACCTCAACGAACGCGGTCAAGAGCTGGTCGCCACCGCCTTTTTAGATTTTGTCAGCTCTGTCGCTGCCAAGCAGGTGTCAAGATGAGCCGGTTAGCCAAGGACATTGACACTGTCCATTTGCATCAAAGAACGCGGGCAGATGTTGTTAGCTTCCACCTTTCTACACTTAATCAGCTCTCTCATTGGCAAATAGGCGGCAAGATCAATAGGGACATCGATGTTGCCCATATGCGTTGCCGGCTGAATCGCCCCGTAAATCAGGCTTCACGCTTATGGTTGCTGGCAATTTCCCCGGGTTTGCAGCTAATCTTGATGTATCGCATCAATCGCTGGTTGCATTTAAAGCGTGAGCATAACAGTGATCGCGAGTGGTTCTGGCGCGTCATGTCGATTTTTCTTGTACCTCTGAGATGGGCAATTAAGATCAACACAAAGAGTGAAATTGCCCAGGACATTGAAATCGAAGGAGGCGTTTGCTTTTCCGACCAAGGACATATTATTTTCGGAGCTCTAAAAACGGGCGAAGGGACAGTGATTGGTACGCGAGTGACCATCGGTATGAGCCATGTTAATAATGGACGCCCACAGATTGGGCGCAATGTATGGATTGGCTCAGATTGTGTGGTTTACGGTGCTATTACTATTGGTGAGGGCGCCACGCTGCTGCCTGGCACCGTGCTTTCCAAAAGCATCCCCGCAGGCGTTGTAATGCAGGGCAATCCCGCACGATTGGTATTGAGGAATTTTGACAATTCCGAATTGCGCACGCGCCAGGATATTGATGCCCTACAGTATGTGAATGCTAAGCGGGCTGGAGGAGATTAAATGTTCAAAAATATCCATGCAGACACGATGCGTGTTCTTCGTGAGGAAAAGGCCCTACGAGTAGTTGATGTTCTGCGTTTACTGAGGATAAATGAGGGACTTCAGGCTCTGATAATATACCGCTTTGGACGCTGGCTGAGCAGTATACGCAGACACCGCTTCGGCTGGGCAGTTGCTACGCCTTTTTACCCAGCTTACTGGGTGCTGTCAGTTTATATACGCAAGGCCTATGGTATCTATCTGGATCAAAGTGCGGATATTGCTGCCGGTTTCTATATTAATCACTTCGGGGGGATTGAGGTAAGAAATTGCCGTATTGGGTCTGGTTGCACCATTTATCAGCAGGTCAAGTTGGGGCCAGCCGAGGGTATGGATAGAGGACCGGTGATTGGCAAAGGGGTGTTTATTGGTGCCCATGCACAAATATGCGCTGATATCAGCGTGGGAGATGGTGCCAGCATTGGCCCTGGCACCGTGATTACTCAGGACATACCTCACCACTGCCTAGTACTCGGCAATCCGAGCCGTATTACCCAACGGAATTACAATAATCGTGGATTTTTCGTGAAGTAGCCTCTTCCCTGCCCTGTTCGCCCCTTTTAAACGTCATCATATCGGAGCAATCCCCGTCACTCGAACTCCCTGTCGGGAATTTCCATGCCGCTACAGTGTGTTAAATAAAGATTTCATACCATAGATCATTTGGTGGCTAAAGCCGCCCCTGCTGTCACACCCAGCCAACTATAAACCCGCTTAACCAGCAAACCTTCATCATGCAGATAAGCGTGACCTTCATCATTGATTTTAATTTGCCGGTAACCGGTATTATCTTTTGCAGCCAAGCGTCGTTCCCTGGCGCTTGCTGTAACATCCGGTACATCTAACGCGCCATAAATATCCAGCATCGGCACTTTGACTTTCTTGATAAACGCCAGCGTTTGGGCCGCTTTGTTTTCGGTTGTCGGCACCGGCAAACTAATAGCCACCAATGCTTTAATATCCGCCGCCTGCTCAGCCAGCGCATAAATAGCCATCAAGCTGCCTAAGCCGTAACCGACCACAACAACACTTCCTGCGCCATTGCCCTTGACATAGTCAATCCCCGCCTGAATCCGCGCCGCCGCCTCAGGAAATAAGGCGTAATATTCTTCCTTTTCCACGCCGACTTCCCTAAGCGGCATTTGCAGCGACAGTGTCGCCCAATTATGTTCGGGTAAAAGAGTCCTTAAACCGTAAATCAGCTGCTGCTGATCGGGATGACTATCCATATCATGGACAATAATAGCAACGCCATGGCCTAATACTTTCTCTGTTTCGGTATAAAGACCAAGAAACTTTTTCCCTTCGGACTCCAGCCAGACCGCCTTGCCTATTGTCATAGTCTTGTTAATGCTTTCGGCAAAATCGGCCTCCCGCTTATCATCACCGGCCAAGCACGCCTGACCAGGCAAGTGCAGTATGCAAAGGACAAAAACAACTGATCTGAATAATTTCATCAGGCTCATTGCCGTCTGTAAAAATCGCTGTATCGATATAAATCATGCACATGCCGTAACAATACCATAATGATCGAAGCGACAGGCAATGCCAGCAAGATACCCAAAAAACCAAATAACTGCCCGCCTGCCAATACCGCAAACATGACAGCCACCGGATGCAAGCCGATTTTATCGCCTACCAGCAACGGCGTTAACACCATGCCTTCCAGAGATTGACCGATGACAAAAACGATGGCGACCGGCACAAGCTGTATTAATTCATGAAATTGAACCAAGGTCGCTATACAGGCGGTCACAATACCGACGATTGAGCCCAGATAAGGCACAAAACTGACCAGTCCGGCCAACATGCCTATCAACAAAGCCAAATCGAGGCCGGTCATCCATAGCCCGATGCTGTAAATACTGCCCAAAGCCAACATCACATAAAGCTGGCCCCGGACAAAAGCCCCCAATACCGTATCAACTTCGCGGGCAAGTTTGGCCGCAGTAGGTGCTATTCGCCGGGGTAATAAATCATGAACTTTAGCAATCAGGCTATCCCAATCGCGCAATAAATAGAAAGTAACCACCGGAATTAACAACAGATTCATCAGCCACTCGGCTATCACCCCGCCGGAATACGAAACCGAACTCATTATCGACGCCGCAACACCGCCCGCTTGCTCCCAGTGACTTTTAACAAGGTTAACAATCTGGTTGAGATTAATCGGCCTGATGCCCAAATGAAATCGAGTCTGCGTCCAGGGAATGACAGTCTCATTCAACCATGCAGCATAGGCGGGCAGGTTATTCAAGAAATTCTCCACCTGAGACTCCAGAAGAGGCACAAGCAGCAGTAAGACTAAAACCAAAACCAGAGTCATTCCGGAAAAAACCACCAGCACGGCATTGGTCCTGGATAATCGGTAGGTTTCCAACTTATCGGTTAGCGGATCGCCTAAGTAAGCCAGCATCACTGCGAATGCGAATGGCATCAACACTGGGGCTAACAGATAAAGCAACCCTGCCAAACCTGAGATAAAAGCAAAAACCAGCCATTTTTGTGAATCGGTCATTACAAATCCTTAATGTGATAGGTATTTATAGTGGATTAGTACCGTTCAGTCAGCGCCACAACACCGAGCAATCTATCGTCTATTAACACTAGACACTTCAGGCGAAGCATCTAGTGTTGATTTATAAAAAATACAATTAAGGCTTTAAGTTGAGAGCAACAACCGCAGCCGCAATAGCCACTAAAGCCAGCACTATCAGCACAATACCTTTCTTGGGATCGAGAAAGCCTGGTGCTTTGTCTTCCAGAATTTCCACGCCTTCAATATTTGCATTAACCGCTTTGAACTTGCCCCGATTATCTCTTGCAATCTGGTAATAAATAACATCGCCAGTTACCGGGCGACGACTCGTTCCCTTGAGCGCCGAGATATGTATAAAAATATCCTTGCCACCATCATCAGGGCTAATAAAGCCAAATCCCCGATCTTCTTTCCATGTTTTTAAAACTCCTTTAATCATTGTTTTTGTCATAAAAATTTCTTTTTTGTTATTTTAGCCTTACCTACATGAATATAGATTAAGGAGCGTTAGCCTTGCAGTGTCCAAGCTTTACAGAAATTCTTCAGGCTGAATAAACAAGGCATATTCCAGATTGATGATCACGCATGACCGGCAAAACAGATTATCCAACCCATTTTCCATTAACTTACATTTTTTTCTTTATGATGACCTTATCATCGATAATCAGCTCCGAGATTCCTCCCAGAGACGCGTGTAATGTACATGATGCGTTTTTGAATCCGCCTTTATCAGCATTTTCGCCCACCCATTTCAAAGTCACATAAGTTTCCTTATCGCTCACGACTTCAGAAGGGAAAAATACTTGCTCTCCTGTTGCTTCCTTGATTTTCGGGGGACATTTTTCACCGGCCATCGTTTGCATTGCAACATTGTTTCTAATCTTTGCTGCGGCTTCTACTTGTTCAATAGGCTGTTCTTCTTTACTTAAGCCGACCATAACAAAGCCTATTACAAAAACTGCTGCAACAGCCATCATGATTTTTTGTGCTTCAGACATTTTTCTTCTCCTAGTTGTGACAATCACTCGTCATTTTACAGGTTGCCCGGCGTATTTACCTTAAAAATTCTATATGTATCATTTATCCTCAACACCTTTGATGCTCCGCTTCAAAATCTTGAGCCCTGCCTCAATCACACTTTTTAAAACTCAATCCCCTGTTCAGCCTTGATACCTTGCTCATAAGCGTGTTTTATCTTGGTCATCTCGGTTACGGTATCGGCAACTTCTATAACTTCGGGGGCAGCATTACGACCGGTCAAGATGAGATGCATCCAGAACGGTTTTTCATCGCGGATAAAATCGGCTATTTCCTGGCCTGAAATCCAGTTGTAGCCGCAGCAGTAATTGATCTCATCCAGCAGCACCACATCGAATTCTTCAGACATTATCTTGGCCTTACTGAATTCCCAAATTTCCCGGCTGGTTTTAATATCCTGCTCGGGATTTTTAGTATCCCAGGTAAAACCGTCGCCCAACGCATGCCATTCGATATTATCGAAGCGTTCGGCGGCTTTTTGTTCGCCGGTTTGCCATTGCCCCTTAATATACTGAATGACGCAAACTTTCATATCCCAGCCTGCGGCGCGAAAAACCATGCCCAACGCGCTGGAAGATTTCCCCTTTCCCGAGCCGGTATTGACTAAAACCAGTCCCCGCCGTCTATCTCTGGATTTCATAATCGTTATTCCTTAATTTGAGTGCCTATCTTAGCAATGGCATTATCGCCTGAATCGGCTTCAAAACAAATGACCAGAGAATCTTGAGAGATTATTCGAACAGAATGAATTGAAGTAGCTTCACCGGTCGAGTGACAGCTTATTGTTGTCCAACAGCCATGATTAAGTGTGATAACGAACAGACGCAGTATGCTCATCCGGTTATAGTTAATTACACGGCCTTTTTAGCCGCGTAACTTATCCACAAGGAATCGTCATGAAATATTCAATACTCTCAATTATGCTGTTTTTCGTGCTCGGACTGAGCGCCTGTACTGGCCCAATGGGGCCGCAAGGCAATACAGGCAACACTGGCAATACCTGATACACTGGCCTTAAAGGCGATACCGGAAACCAAGGCAATACAGGCAATACGGGATATACAGGTGCGCAAGGAGAAACAGGCAATCAAGGAAACACTGGCGCTACCGGCGAAGTCGGCGCAACAGGTAATCAAGGCAATACGGGAGACACCGGAGCAGCAGGTGAACAGGGCGCTACCGGAAATCAAGGGAATCGGGGAAGCACCGGAGCCAAAGGTAAAGCAGGTTCAGGCGGCGGTACTGTTGTGGTAGTGCCTAATCGCTAACCCTAGATAGCTTACGTCAACAACAATATACTGCGCCAGTAAATCGTGGGCGATACTGATAAAACGCAACTGTAAAGATCCCCGGTAGAAGTAGAAGTCACCCAGCATCGACAATATTGATTTCAACTCCGGTTCCATTTATGCCACCGCGGTTGGTGAGCCCTGATAATCATTTAAGTCCAGTAATTCAGGCAACAGATTTTCGTTGCCTGACATCCGTGTATTCGATGATGCGTTAGCGACGAATAAAACCCAAACCCATCGTCATATTAGAGCCTGAAAATAGCGGACACAAACAATATACCCTATCTACCAGACTACGGAAGTTGCGTAGGGCCGATCGGAGCCCCGGATTCCATAAGCCCCATCCAGTCTATTCGCTGCCCGTCAATTTACGTGTTATAGCAAAAAGAGATTATTTAGCATCAACCTGTTTGCCATCTTCGATCATCCGGTTTCCTCGCTCAACTTTGGCTTTGCCTTGCTCAACCAGTATTGCACCTTGTTCCAATTCTGCATTGCCTTCGTTAACGAGTTTTTTTCCGCGCTCAACCATTTGATCGCCTAGTGTTGGAGCGCTTGAGCATCCTGCCAGTAACGCAATGATTGTTGCTATCAGTATGAAGTTAAGTTTTTTCATAGCCCTTCTCGTTTGTTTATGTCAATTGATAGTCATTGTACAGTTACCCATTAACAATTAAAAATGAAACCAAGGGAGCAGCCCTTTAGTTTTTGCATGATCATGCAGTTGTTTTAAACAAATGCACAACTCATCAACGTTGTAGCTTTAGAGTGGTTTCGCCCCAGCAAATCGCCAATCACCCAAAGTTGGCGCTTTATGACTGCAAGGATGCAGCGGTAGAGCAAGTTACAACTGTGTTAAAAATCTTAATACTTGAGGTGAATTGCCCGTTAAAATATTTCAAAAATAAGCAGGTCATCCTGTGTTCGTTATGAGCCGCTACGTGCCCTACCCGACTTAAAAACATACGATTTTTGAAGAACTGGAAACAGTATAACATTTAAAAAATCAATTTTATTCATGCACTTATAAGCAAGATAAAGTCCTAACAGGATTATGCGATGCTCACTTTTTAAGGTTGAACAAGTCCTTTGAAGATAGAATTACCCTCATGATCAAAAAAATTAGTATCCAACAGCTCAAACCCGGCATGTTCATTCACGATATAAATTGCGTCTGGATGGAACATCCTTTTCTGGTGGGGGCGCTCAAGATCAAGAACGATAAAACAATCGAAAAAATCGCCGGCCTCGGTGTCCGTGAAGTGTATATCGACACGCTTAAAGGGCTGGATGTAATTGATGCGCCCACCGAAACTGAAGTTAATGCCGAGATTGAGCATAAAATGATAGCAATGGTCCAACAAACCAAGCCGATCACAATAACCTCCACGTTGAATGAAGAGCTTAAAAGGTCCAGAGAAGTATACGGTGAAGCTAATAAGATCATATCTAACATCATGCACGATGTGCGCATCGGTAAGCAGATTGAAATGGAGCGGATTGACCCCGTGGTTGAGAAAATGGCCAATTCGATACTGCGTAATAAGGACGCCCTGCTTAGCTTGTGCAGGATCAAAAACAAGGACGACTACACTTTTCTCCACTCTGTCAGTGTGGGCGCATTGCTGATCTCTTTCGCCCACGCCCTGGATTTTAATCATGACGTAATAAAACAGCTCGGCGTCGGCGGCATGTTGCACGACATCGGTAAAACCAAAGTGCCGAATGAAATATTGAATAAACCCGGCGCGTTGACTGAAGAAGAATTCGTTATTATGAAGTCACACGTAGTGCATGGTTGCAGCATCCTGAGAAAGTCGCCCGGCATCGCCCAGGTGTCTTTTGATGTAGCCTCCCAGCACCATGAGCGCTTTGATGGCAGCGGCTACCCGCTGGGACTGAAGAATTCGGAAATGTCGGTCTACGGACAAATGGCAGCCATCGTCGATGTTTACGATGCGATTACCGCTGATCGCTGCTACCACAAAGGCATGGAGCCTACAGTTGCGGTCAGGAAAATGTTTGAATGGAGCAAATTCCACTTTAACCCCAAACTGCTCCGCACCTTCATTCGCACCGTCGGTATCTATCCGGTCGGCACATTGGTGATGCTGGAAAGCGGCAAGATCGGTGTCGTCATCGAACAGAACGAAACGGATATGACCAGCCCCCTGGTGCGTATCATCTTTGATGCCAAGAAAAATTATTTCATCACCCCGAATGACATCGACTTGGCAAAGCCACTGGGCCAAGGTGGAGGCGACAAAATTGTCAACTACGAGTCTTCAGCCAAATGGAACATAGACCCCAATAAATTCATGTAGTCCCGCATGGGGCCATTTACAAACTTTAGAATATCAACGATATCGAAAAGGGCGCGATGCGCCCTTACCCTGCTTTGAAAAGTCCGCGGGGGATCAGATTCAAGGCTCCGATCATGGCGGATTGCCTAACGGCGAATCCCCCTACGATGATTCACCTTACAGCGTTAGTTGCGGTCGAGTGACCCCAAGGAACTGCCCCTTGGGGCCACTCGACCTCGCTTTATCAACTGCCGCGAAATTTGAACAACGGTACGCGCAACGTACCCGGCTAGGCGCCATGTCAAATATTCTCCCCTAACTCCTCGCGGAGCCACCGACCAATTCCAGCCTCACAATCAACTAAGGCTTCATCGAAAGAATTATAGCTAGGTCGTCCTTTCCAAACCATGCCGCCTTCATCAAGCGCACGAACAAACGAACGGCTCTGAGAACAGTAGCCAAACTCAACTGTACCGTATGTTTCCAGCCAGCGAGCCAGGGAGGGGTATGTATTGGCAACAATGTTAGCTTTCGATTTAGTCATAATGCACAACCTCAAATTTATTATTTTCGCCGATGCCAGTAGCCAGGGCGACGTTTCTAATGCGCAATTGCTATTATGAAAAGATGGTCAGGAAAAAGACGATACACAATGTAAAAAGGGAACCTGCGCAAAACAAAGCGGCGTGCACCATAAACCCATGGTGTACCTGACTCCGGATTTCCCGACAAAAGCGAGGCTGCTTTTTCAAACTCTGTGATGGATGCCAAGCCAAGCTGTTTATTTGCCTGCTCAGAATAAAAAGCCGCCGCATTATTCAGGTCGGCCGTAGCAGCCGGGTGAACGATTACGTTCACTTCAAAGTTGCACGAGCTTGTGCGATCACTTCTTCGAACGCCATGCCGACAACTGCTCCACTCTCGATCTCGGCAACACGCCTTTCAACTTCAACAGCCCAAGCGGATTCGATTTCGTTATCTTCATCAAGGCTGGCGATGATGTGTTCCGCTAACAACGCACGCTCAGCGGGTACAAGTTTTAATACCTCAGCTTCCAGAATTTCAAATTGTGTTGCCATTACATTCTCTCCAAACGATAAGTTTTAATTGTAACGTTGTAGAGTGGTTTCGCGCCACGACTGCATGGATGCAGGAGGTAGAGCAACGCAGGAGCAGTTGCCGAGCAAACCGCCAATCGACGCACAATATCCAAGACGATCGAACATAAAAAATCCCCGATTGGAAAAGTCCAAACGGGGATCAGATAGATCCATCCCGATCATGGAGGATTGCTAGCGAGACTGTGAAAGTATTCATGTGGGAGGGGCTTTAGCCCCGAAAGTCGGGGCTAAAGCCCCTCCCACGATCAATAAGACAATGACTTAGAAGTCACTAAAATAATATGCGTCATATTTTCAAAAATACTTTCACAGTCTCTAGCGCGAATCCGCGGTACAGCGTTAATAATTTAAAGAATTCATAGCAACTTAACCAGCGCGGCTATTACCGCTACCTGTCCCAGTGCCAAGCCGATGCCCCACTTAACCATTCTATTTTCAAGTTCAAACAATCTTGAATCAAGATAGTCGCGCGTCACGGGAAGCGACTCCGACTGCGCTTCCTGGAAAGCATCCGCTACCGCCTCGGCCTGTTTTTCTTCAAAACCCGCATCTCGCAATTTGCGTATAAATTTGTGTGTGTCAAAAGTAATCGTGGTCATGGATTTATCCCGCCCTATCGGACGTTTGAATTCTGATAAGCCAAAGTAGCCCAAATGGTTAGGCGCTGTCAATGCAGATTAATATAAACCAAGTCATGAAGGCTATCTCGCGTCGAAAACCACCAATTATCAAAAGGGCTAAAGAAAGCAAGTTACATATTGGTGTGGAAAAGTAACCTAACCCCTTTTTCCGCTTTTTCCCGCATCGTTGTGTAAAACGCGGCATTTACCCACCGAATTGGACCGCGCCTCCCCATTGTCAATCAATCTTGAGAATAGCATACGATACCAAATTGTAGGCTGGGTTGAATGCAATGAAACCCAGCATTGGTCAACATCAGAAGCTGGGTTTCGCGACGCGTACCCTACCTGACTTAGAACGGTTACGAGTTACGGTCGGTCATTCCGAAACAGTCGGCAAATCATCCATATCGCCGCACCAATCGATAGGCAAAATGCCATCGGCAACATAGCGATGAAACGTTGAGTGCGGCCAATCGCAAACCCGTTGCACATAGCCATGTTTGAGCGGATTAACATGAATATAGTCAATATGTTGGGCATAATCCAGTTCGGTAACAATGGTATGTTCCCAATAGCGTCGTTGCCATATTCCGCGTTCGGCGCGGCGTTGTCGTGTCGCCGATAGACGTTCGGTACGCGGTAATCCTTTGGAGAAAAGCAATTTAATCCGACGCCAGCGCATCGGGAAATCATCGGTATCCGGCGGTAATGTCCAGATGCAATGCATATGATCGGGTAACACTACCCAAGCATCAATATGGAAGGGATGCAAACGACGCACCCGGCGTACCGAATCGCGCAGTAAATCAATATGCTCGGTTAGTAAGGTCCGTTGCCGTTCCAACAGGTTAACGGTAAAAAAATAACATCCGCCCGTCACAAAGTTGCGTCGATAGTTGGGCATACCGGCTCCGTATCAGCAAATAAATGTAGTATAGGCGTAGGGCGGTTTCGCGCCAGCAAACCGCCAATCAACGCACAATATCCAATATAATCGAACATAAAAAATCCCCCTTGGAAGAATCCGAGAGGGGATCAAGTTCAAGGCTCCGATCATGGTGGATTGCCTAATGGCGAATCCACCTTACAGCGTTAATAATTTGTGCTGGTTCCCAAGCTCCGGCTTGGGAATCCAGTCGTGGAAGCTCCAGCTTCCCGGATCACTCACCACGCCCGTATCACCTCAATCAACCCCGTCTGTCCGGCATAATTACGCGCACTGGAATAGCGCCAATGCTCCGGTTGATCGACATAGCCGCGTTTCACCGGATTTTGATGAATGTAATCCAGCTTCTGACGCATAACCGCCTCAGACTCGATGATTTGCGGATGATTACCTTCCTCCCATACCTGATAGATAGTGTCTTGTTTATGTGCGCGTTTAAAAAACGCCAGCAGCTCCAACAGCTTGACTGAGCGACATTGTTCCAGATGCGCAATGATTTGCTTCGCCGTGTAAGATTTAAATCGCTGCATATCACGGCTTAAATCTTCCGAAGCGGCGATAAGATGCAGGTGATTTTCAAGGATGACGTAACCGTATAGCTGGAAGCCCGAGTCCCGCTGTAAAAAACGCCAAGAGTCCAGCACAATATTGACGGTTTCCGGGCGGGTAAACAACGGCAGCCAGTGGTTTACCGTTGCTGTTAGGAAGTGCGGACAAGGGTTGCATTGGACGCGATAGCGGCTTCTAGGCATGGTTGCACCATTTGTGTGGTGATCGTGGACGGGAAGCTGGAGCTTCCCGGACTGGGTTCCCAAGCTGGAGCTTGGGAACCAGTACAAAAGTCGGTTATACGGGCTACTGCGGCTTTTATCTCTGCAAGAAACTCATGCCCCAAGCCTTGTTTTTGCTGGTTGTAGTAATGCATTGCGCATTGCAATTCGTATTCCGCCGCTTCGAGAAAACCGACTTTCAATTCGATTCCAATCGGCTAAAAACTTGGTCGGCAGGTATTGAGCGCATTTCGCCGTTGTCGTAAGCATCGATTCGGCGTTCGGCTTCAATGGCTATTAATTCGTCAATTTGCGGATCGGGCCGATCAAGACTGGCGAGCAGTTGCTCAACTAAAGCCGCTCTATCCGCCAACGGCAGGCTTAACGCCTGATCAAATAACTGTTTTTGGTTCATAGTGGACACCTCACCATGCTGTTGTGTAGACCATATCATACAGAACTTCAGGGCAGAACAACCACCAGCTTTAGCGGATTGTTGTTCTGCTCAGGAAAATGCACCTTGCAAGACTTGTAACTTCCAATCAAATTTTTGTTTGTGCTGGTTCCCAAGCTCCGGCTTGGGAATCCAGTCTTGGAAGCTCCAGCTTCCCGGATCACTCACCACGCCCGTATCACCTCAATCAACCCCGTCTGTCCGGCATAATTACGCGCACTGGAATAGCGCCAATGCTCCGGTTGATCGACATAGCCGCGTTTCACCGGATTTTGATGAATGTAATCCAGCTTCTGACGCATAACCGCCTCAGACTCGATGATTTGCGGATGATTACCTTCCTCCCATACCTGATAGATAGTGTCTTGTTTATGTGCGCGTTTAAAAAACGCCAGCAGCTCCAACAGCTTGACTGAGCGACATTGTTCCAGATGCGCAATGATTTGCTTCGCCGTGTAAGATTTAAATCGCTGCATATCACGGCTTAAATCTTCCGAAGCGGCGATAAGATGCAGGTGATTTTCAAGGATGACGTAACCGTATAGCTGGAAGCCCGAGTCCCGCTGTAAAAAACGCCAAGAGTCCAGCACAATATTGACGGTTTCCGGGCGGGTAAACAACGGCAGCCAGTGGTTTACCGTTGCTGTTAGGAAGTGCGGACAAGGGTTGCATTGGACGCGATAGCGGCTTCTAGGCATGGCTGCACCCTTTGTGTGGTGATCGTGGACGGGAAGCTCCAGCTTCCCGGACTGAGTTCCCAAGCTGAAGCTTGGGAACCAGCGCAATTCAGGGACGTTGCGCGGAATTTTTGCGTAGCGTCCCCTGCAACGAGTGGTTAGAGCCATTAGCAGTAACCTCGCCCGATTTTGAGGCTTGCAGTATTGACACTGGAATTGGGTACTTAATGGCGTCGAGGTTGGCTATCGAAACCTTCCGCTCCGTTGAGTATGTTTTGTAATTGAAATATGTGGTACCGACCGATGTTGCAGTAGAAATCAAGAGGCTCACTACAGCAACAATGACAGTCGTTCTTTGTGCCTTTTCTCTAGCGTTGCGTTCGTCCTGCAGGTTTCTCTCTTCTGCGGTCAGGTAATCATCACTAATTAGCACGCTAAGCTCATTGAACGGAACAACCTCAAAGCTCCTATTGTTAACGAACAAATTAGTTATTTTTGGCGGAATTTGCGCCCCCGACGGATACTTACGCATGAGCATTGGAGGAATTGATTTCGGTGCCGCGTTTTCAAGAATCTGCAGAAGTTGGAAACTCTGTAGCTTGTAGCAAAGCGCGATAAATATGGATAGCTCTCTAGCCAGCGCATCATCGTCCTCAATCATTTTTACAGTGATCCCAGATGGGATTTCTACAACACCTCCCATAAAGGTAGCCCACGTATTGCGTTCTTCTTTCAATGGCACCGTTTCAGCGAGGTAACTAGGCAGATCGTGTATTACCCCAGAGGATATTTTGACAATTGTTTCTTTTTCTTTAACTGAAAAGTGCATACGCGACCTTCTAAAGCTCTAACGTAAAGTGAAGGGGTGCGCCGCTAAAGGAAGCCAAACGAAACCGCCGAACCAGATTAAAAAGCTAACCTTTAAAACCGCCAACGAGCGGCGCGTCCTTTTGACCATTTTGTTAGCCATTTTCATTTAAATTTTGTGCCTTCCCACAACTGCTCTACCTCTAGCAACTCACACTTCATATAGGTAGCCAGCTCGCGACAGCCACCAATGATTTCCAAATATTTGGCGTAAGTATCGATATCTTTGATACGGTTGACTGTGAATATCTTTTGTTTCACTTCTTTGAGGTTTTCACGCTTACAGTATTCTTCAATACCATCCCAAAGTCCGTTATCGATTGGTGGATGGATAAGGGTATACAAGTTATCCCCGCCCTCACGTCCCACATATACTCGTGTTTTTAGGTAAACGTTAATAAGTTTGGCGGCCCATCCAATTGGAAGCGCGCTATTATTTGCTATTTCTTCGGTACTCACTTTGTGCCATTCCGAGAACTCTTCTGGGCTAATAGTTGGTCCATCAAACAACTTACGATAATCCGGCTTTCTTATTAGTGGATATACAGCTTTTCTTGATTTGATGGGTGCGCCAGATCTAGTTGCTGAAAAAGCGGTCCACTCGGCGTATGCATTTACTATTATGTTTCGTGGCATGCTCAGAGCCCTATTTGTTAGGCTAACGTTTTCGAGCTAAGCACCGCTTCTCTGTGAGCGTTAAAGTTTCACAGTTTTTCGGGCATCTTAGCGTTTTAAAAAATCATCAATAGTTGATGAAGCGTGTGCTTGAGCGAGGCGTTAGGCCACGCGACTGGTCGATCTCTGATACGCAAAACTTGGCAATTTTTTTGTTTAAAATCAACACGATTACCCAATCGTGGGGCTTAACGTTAAGTAGGCACCTTTTTAGGTGTATTTTGATTTCAATCACAGGTGTATATTGCCACTCCTGCGATCCGCTAGGCAAGATACTATAAATATTGAACTATTTGATAGTAACCTAATTAAGCAAACCCAAAATACACCTTTAAAACTCTTTAACCCCATCTACAGCCGTATTCACATTTAATCAAATCCCCCTACCCCGGAATATCCATAACCCCCTCAGCCACCATAACCGCCGCGCCGCCAACCCGAATAGTCAACGTATTCTCCCCTTTATGATCCATTTCCAAATTCAGCACACTGCGTCGGTTACAACCATCGCCACGATCCACGGTAAACGTATAAGTCCCTTTCTGCATAAAATCGAATGAGCACAGATACGAAGCAAACGCAGGCATCGCGCTGCCGACCGGCGGATCGTCATGAATGCCGATTCTCGGCCCCAGCAGACGGGCATTGAAATCGGCATCGGCATACGGCGTTTTAGGAGAAAACAGCAGGATTTCCTGGGCCGCGGTTTGCGGGGCTATCGACTGGCTCCAGGCCGCGTAATTGAATTTTGCATTTCTTACGGTTTCGTAACGCCAAACCGGAACGATCAAATACGGAACGCCGCAAGACACCAAGCGCATCGCGTATTTTTTATGGTCGAGCTCCGACGGCTGTATGCCCAGGAAACTCGCCAAGTCTTCATCGCTGGGCGTGAAATAATCGATAACCGAACTCACTTTACGGGTGAACTGGACAAAACTGGGCTTGCCGTCTTCAGCGGAAATATTGACGTTGACCGGCCCGGTATTTTGCTCGAAAACCATCGGCGTAACCGCCTCATTCAACTGAATATCGCCGCAACTTGCCAACACAAACGCGGTCGCGATAATCGGATGACCGGCAAAATCGACTTCGGCCAGCGGTGAAAAAATCCGCATCACGCGGCTGGTGGTTTTTTTATTGGGATGAAATACAAACACCGTTTCCGATAAGTTCAATTCCCTGGCGACTAACTGCATTTGCTGTTGGCTTAAGCCTTCGGCATTCGGAAAAACGGCTATTTGCGCGCCGCTGAAAATCTGTTTGGTGAATACATCGGCGATGTAATAGTTGTATTTCATAACGCTTGTGCTCCGTCCTGAGGCAGTGATGAAAGGTTGACTTGAACGCTGCCGTTGTCAATGCGGATCGCATAAACGGGGATTTTCACGCTTTCATCTTCCAGGCATACGCCGGTTTGC
Organism: Methylobacter sp.; assembly: GCF_036845245.1. Taxonomy (NCBI): domain Bacteria; kingdom Pseudomonadati; phylum Pseudomonadota; class Gammaproteobacteria; order Methylococcales; family Methylococcaceae; genus Methylobacter; species Methylobacter sp. Next base: position 28,790 of record NZ_DAIUEH010000022.1, on the reverse strand, counting down.
AGGTTGTAATGTTGTTTGTATAGCGGCGATGCGACCACCGGCTGACCGCCAATGTCGCCGATCAAACCGCGCGACAGCACATTGGCGTTGCCGAACGGGTCGTAATTGCCGACCGCATACACTTTTGCATCGGTTTCCGGCATCCAGAAAATCGCCACCTGCTCGCCTTCAACCAGTGCGCACACGCCCGAATCGGGCTGCAAGTCATCAACACTGCAAACATTTATCCACTGAGCCATTAGGCTACCTCCACTAATTTAAAATGCTTCCGTTCGTCTTCATCGGCGGGGCGAATCTGGCCGCGCTCTTCTACAAAAATCACATTATCATCGGGCCGGTCGCTGTTAATGAAATGACGGAAGCGTTTGAGCTTGGCTTCATCTGCAATCGCGGCTTTCCATTCGCATTGATAGGTGTCGATCACATACTGCATTTGCTGCTCAAGCTGATCGCAAAGCCCCAACTTGTCTTCAATGACGACCGATTTCAGGTAATCCAGCCCGCCTTCCATGTTTTCCATCCACACCGAGGTGCGTTGCAGACGGTCGGCGGTGCGCACATAAAAGCTCAAGAAGCGGTCGATGTATTTGATCAGGGTTTCTTTGTCCAAACCGGTGGCGAATAAATCCGCATGGCGCGGTTTCATGCCGCCGTTTCCGCAGACATACAGGTTCCAGCCGTTTTCGGTCGCGATAATACCGACATCCTTGCCCTGCGCTTCGGCGCATTCGCGGGTGCAGCCGGACACCGCGAATTTGATTTTATGCGGCGAGCGCAAACCTTTATAACGGTTTTCCAATTCTATCGCCAGCCCGACGCTATCATCGACGCCGTAACGGCACCAGGTGCTGCCGACGCAGGATTTAACCGTGCGCAGGGATTTACCGTACGCATGGCCGGATTCGAAACCGGCAGCTATCAACTCTTTCCAGATATGCGGCAATTGATCGACCCGCGCGCCGAATAAATCCACGCGCTGGCCGCCGGTGATTTTGGTGTAAAGTTTGTATTTTTTGCCGACCTGCCCCAACGCAATCAACATGTCGGGGCTGATTTCACCGCCGGTGATACGCGGCACCACCGAATAAGTGCCGTCTTTTTGCATGTTGGCTAAAAAAGTATCGTTGGTGTCCTGTAGGCCTAAATGGTCTTTTTCCAGGATGTGCTCATTCCACTGCGAGGCAAGGATATTGCCGACAGTGGGTTTGCAGATTTCGCAGCCGTGGCCTTTGCCGTGTTTGTGCAGCAGGTCGGCAAAGGTTTTGATTTCTTCGACCCGGATCAGGTTATGAAGATCCTGCCGGGTATAAGCAAAATGTTCGCAAATATCGGTATTGACTTCAAAACCCTGTTTCGCCAATTCGGAATCCAGAACCGATTTAAGCAACGCGGAACAGCCGCCGCAACCGGTCGCGGCTTTGGTTTCGGCTTTTAGTGCGCTCATCGTCATGCAGCCGCCTTCTATTGCCGAGCAAATCGTGCCTTTGGTCACATCATAGCAGGAACAGATTTGCGCCGAAGCAGGCAACGCATCCGGGCCCAAACCGACCGACTCGTCGGAGCGATGTGGCAAAATCAACGCGTCTGGATTTTCCGGCAATTCGATACCGTTCAGGCAATATTGTAATAAAGTGCCGTAGCCCGACGCATCGCCAACCAGCACCGCGCCCAGCAATTGCTTTTTATCCTGGCTGACCACCAAACGTTTATAGACTTCGCTTGCACCGTTTTGGTAAGTATAAACCATTGCACCCTGGGTTTTGGCATGGGCGTCTCCGATACTGGCGACATCAACGCCCATCAGTTTAAGCTTGGTGCTCATGTCAGCACCGGTAAAGCTCGCGGCATCGCCTGCCAAATCAGCCACTACGGTGCGCGCCATCGTATAACCCGGAGCGACTAATCCATAAATCATGCCGTTCCACAATGCACATTCGCCAATCGCGTAAATGTTTTCGTCGGACGTGCGGCATTGATTGTCGATGACGATGCCGCCGCGCTGGCCGACTTCCAAGCCGGAAGCCCTGGCAAGATCGTCACGCGGACGAATCCCCGCCGAAAACAGCACGATATCGGTTTCCAGCTCTTCTCCGTCGGTAAAACACATTTTATTTACGCAGCACTCGCCATCGGCAATGATGCTGGTGTTTTTACCGGTATGCACGGTCACGCCCAGATTCTCGATCTTGAGCCTTAACATCGCCCCCCCCGCGTCATCAAGCTGCACCGCCATCAAGCGCGGGGCGAACTCAACGACATGGGTTTCCAAGCCTAAATCCATTAACGCTTTGGCCGCTTCAAGCCCCAATAGACCGCCGCCGACAACAGTACCAACCTTGCCTGTTTTGGCAGCGGCAGCAATGGCTTCAAGATCCTCAATGGTGCGATAAACTAAACATTGTGCGCGGTCATGCCCGGGAACGGGCGGTACGAACGGGTAAGAACCTGTCGCCAAAACCAACTTGTCGTAAGCTATGGTCAAGCCTTTTGCCGAGATTACGGTTTTGTCGGCTCTGTTAATCGTTGCGACCTTGTCGCCTAGATGAATGGTAATGCCATGTTGTTCAAAGAAGCCGTCTTCGACTAAAGACAACTCCTGTGCCGTGGTGCCGGTAAAAAACGCCGACAAATGCACCCGGTCATAGGCTGCTCTGGGTTCTTCGCAAAAAGTAATGATTTCATAGTGTTCTTTAATGGGACTTTCTACCAGGCTCGCCAAAAAATGCTGCCCGACCATGCCATTACCAATGACGATTAGTGTTTGTTTTATGCTCATATACAACCTCGGTACGATATTATGCTGTTCGAGGTTATAGAGCAACGCCCGTGCCATAATTAACAAATGAGCAAGTCTAAGGATTTGTTCAAGCCTTAAACTGAAACCAGGCCTTCAAATGGGCCAATATGGTGCAGTCACAAAAACAATGCTCTTTATATGTGCACCACAATTACGCTGCCATCCTGCCACGCACCAAGATAACCCATAAAAAATAAGACCTGTAAGTAGTAAGCTTGCATCATCCGGCACAACGCCGCAGCTATAAGAATAAAGGAAACTTCATTTATACTACTCTTAGACAGTTAATCCAGTCACCTTCCATAAATGGCGTAATTTGTGCTAATTATTTGAGAATGAATGCCTTAAACATATTACTTATTGAAGATGAAACTGCCGATCAGTTATTGGAAAAAATACTGGTTACACAGGGCTATTCAGTCATCAATACTGCAACGTCTAAAACAGACATTCAATCCTTGGTGGCGAACAACAGTATCGACATTGTCATTTTCAATATCGACAGCCCGAAAAAATATTTCCAGGATATCCATTACCTTAACCGGAACCAAGCCCTCCCGATTGTCATTTTCGCCTCCGATGACACCACCGACACTATCAATCAGATTGTTAAGGCCGGCGTCAGCGCTTATGTGGTCAACGGCCTCGAAACCAGCCGCATTAACAGCATCATCAATATCGCTGTGGCACGATTTAAGGAACAGCAACGGCTAACAAATGAACTGGAAAAAACCAAATCCAGGCTTGAAGAAAGAAAACTCATCGATCGGGCAAAAGGCATTTTAATTAAAACCCGCGGCTTTACCGAAGATGATGCTTATCACACCCTAAGAAAACTGGCGATGGATCGCAATATTGCAATCGGCGAAATGGCGAAAAACATTATCGCCATGGCCGAACTTCTTAAATAACTGAGGTTATGCAAATTGCCTAAAAACCACGAAGAGAGATTGAACCTTCTGCCCTTCGTGGTAATCATTCCTTAGCTGTCGAATAAGCCAAAAGTCATTGGCATTCTGAAGTTAAGCGTAACATCCTGCGAATCTGTCGTAGTGCCTACACCTAAAGACAAGTTAAAGGTAGTCCGTTTGGAGTATTTGAACGAATAGCCGACCAAAAGCTGCCCGATATCCAATGTACTCCCTTGAATTTTTGTTCCATTAATTTGAGAATCAAAAACATGTTTGTGCGAGTACCCTAGACTATATGAGGACCGCTCATTGATGCCGAATCCCAAACCAAAACTCAATCCTACCGTATCTCCCGGATCGACTTTACCTACGCCGGTACTGGTTTCGGCATTGTAGCTATAACTCAGATTACCGAAAAAAACCGCCGGGTCGGTCGGATAAAGCGCTGTAATACTGGGCTGAAAACTGAAGTATCCAGCGCCTGTCGGCAATTCGGTTGGAAATGTCGCTCCGGGAACGCCTTGAGCTTGTACAAACTTAATATCGAAAGGACTTTTCCCTGTCGGTGCCGTTGCGACGACATTACCGACAAGAATCGGCCAGCCGCCGGCCCCGCTGTTAAGCTGATAACGACCGGCAAATTCAAGATCGCCAATATCGTTTCCGCTTGCATTGAATGTTTCATCAACACCCGCACCAATGCTTACCGGCCGTGAACGTTGGGTATCATTACGGTATACATAAGGAAGCCTAAACTCTAATTCCAAACGATCCGTTACACCATAACGAGCCCCCAAAGTGCCGATAAAGCTGTGCCGTTTAACTGAGCGAAGATCAATAAGGCCAATGGCAATGGCAGGAAGAAAGGTAAAGGCATCAAGAAATACCCGGTCATTACTGGTATAGGCGTAATAGAGCGACGGTTCAACAACAATATTGCCTTTTCTGGTTAACACGCCGCCTACGGTGTCGCTTAATCTAGGTATTTCCGGCGGCCTTGGTTTGTCCGTTGTTCCGGGAGGCGCCTGGCCAACTGGCTTGGACGGAAGCTTATTGGATGATGTCGACGGCTCATTGTTATTTTTTGCCGCAACGATTTGGGGCTTATTCGATGCTTGCTGGATAGGTGCCTGTTTATTTTCTGGCGCTTGATTGGTTAATGCGTCAAGACGCAATTTCAGCTGCTCCAGCGCTTTGCCTTGCTCAGCAATAATCTGTCGTTGTTTTTCGAATTCTTTTTGCTGCTCGGCAATCAGTTTTTTATATTGCTCAGGAGAAAAATTTTGCTTGTCTGTTGCGGCGTAACTGCTACTTATAAACAGAATACAACAAGTATAAATGCCCCCTTTAAAAGCCAAAAACAGAAGAAATTTCCGGCTCCAAAATTTCATCTTCATATTATTATTTCCATTTTTTAAGTATTAGATTAATAACAGTTAAATTCCCTGAATTTCCATTTAGGATTGAACTTAGCTGCACAAATTGATATTCGTTAATGATTTTTTAGCCTTTGTTACTTAGAGTTGATGCATAAAAAGCCCTCCTAAAGAAGATAGGCGTAAACAATAAGTAATTAGTTAGTTTTATAAATTATTAAACCAATCGGGACAATCGGTACAAATACTTAGCCGGGCCGTTATTGATTAGTTAATGATTGAATTTGTTAAAGAGAATCTTCAGAAGTATTGCAACAAATTAACGTCATAAGACATGAACGCACTGATGCCTGCCTTGCGCGAGGATGACTTAATACAATTTATGAGGCTTTATCTAACACCGTTACAGTGCTTGGTAAATCCTATTGTTTAATTTGATTAATGCACATTGGGTAGGATAAGACTATTAAAAATCATGCCGTTATTATTCAAGTCCAGATTTTTTAAATTGCTGACCGTTATATTAATATCAGTGGCATTTCTAATAACCTGGTTATCCATATTATTCTGGATAATAGAACCCAGCCCTGCCGCCCCGGCCAAATCCGGAGCTTGATTCAGGGCTCCATTCTGGAACAATGACATATTGGCTGATGATTGAAAGAATGAGGAGGAAACTACTGCACCATTTAATGATGTGATTCTATCTAGACTAAAATCGACGTTCACTCCATTTGCAAGCACAAACCCTCCCCTTAATTGATCCAATTCGCTATCAGACGCCCTGTCCCAATTGCCAAATCGCTGGGGGGCAGTGTTTGATATTTCCTCCGCGGATACTTGGCAGGCGAAGTGGGAACCGCCAAAAATTGCTATCCACAGTCCAGCCTTAAGAAATTTTCGCAAGATGTTAAATTTATACATTTTCATCCGATACACTCCGCGTAATTAAAAATCCCAACGTCCGGGTTGCAACATATTGAATTGGCCTAAACTGGCTCGATCAACAGCAGAACCTAACGGTGCCTTGACCCGAAGCGCCCATTCTTGCTGATCCTGAAAATGCCTCGCCGCTACATCCTGTTTGTCATGAATTAAAAATAAAATGCGGTTCTCCCACATTTGTTCAAACTCATCGCGGGGTATGACCTTTATGCCTACAGCGGGATCTCCAACCAGAACTTCCTGCTCATTAAGTCCTTTAATAATGATGAAGTGTAAATAACCGTTATTATTGATAATAGTGATTGCCGGCGCATTAGCGGTAATCAATTGATCTAACTTGATCTTGAAACCATCGGAGCGATAGCCGCGTCTTTCCAGATAAAGTTTTATATCCAGTAACGAAAATCCCTGTTTTTGGATCTTTTGCTGATCGCCATTTTGATACATATCAACAAACACACTTTGTTCATCGACCCTGTCGTCATAGTGATAAGTCAATAGACTGGCCAAGGTTGCCGAACCGCAGCTGAAATCGTACTGCTGCTTATAAACGGTTTTGAACCGGCGCTCCGAGAAACTCGTCACGGGAACGTCATAGTTGCCTGCGCCCGCCATACCGTTAAAGTTTAAAGAACCTGCATTGCTACAAAATGCAGGGAGTATCAGAAGAACACATTTAACAAAAAAACTTATCATGCCGCACTTCCAATGTATAAAAGTTATTAAGGTACGATTGTGACATTCACAATCGTCGAGTCCTGGATGATGACATTGTTGCCGCTATTTTGAATCACACTGGTAATGCCGCTTGCCTGCGTAATTGAACCGTTATCGATAATGTTGTAACCGTTGACGTTATTGTTTGCTTGATTACCACTGAGTGTGGCTCGTACATTCATATTATTAAGCGTTGTTATATCGACACCTTCACGACCCCGCGCATTATCCAGCTCATCTGGCAACACTGTTTCGCTCGAAGAAAAAAGTAGCTTATCCTGTTGATCGAAATCAGCTTTAGCCGCCTGAGTTTGCGTAATGACTACGAGTAAAGTTACCAAACAGCCCTTTAAAATTTTTATAATTCTTCCCATGGCGTTCCCCTTCCATCTTTGATGATATGTAGTTAAGAGCCGATGAATGATTGCTCACTCATCGGCAAAGATCATCAACTACTACAGTGGACTAACTTACAAAAGCTTAAGGAGCTACTGTGGGTTGATTAACATTTACGTTGCCTTGGAAAGATACTTGTTGTTGTGCCAGAGAATTATGACCAAGGTTTTGAACAGTCTGGTTAATGCCCGCACTGCCATTCAAAGCATTATCCAAATTGTTGTTGGCAGCATAGGAAGTTGAATTCTTTGGCACCTCACCGCCAAAGCTGACTGGCGCACCGGTTACACTACCTGACAAAGATGAATTATTCACCTTGTAGTCGGTAGTTATGTTACCGGTCTTGGATACTGCCGCACCGGCTCCAGATGCAGTTAATACGCTGTTATCAGCGTTATTGGTGTTGTCGGTAGTTGCAGAAGCGTTGCTGCCGTTATTAGCCGAGGCGGAACCTTGACCATTTGCCGAAGCTAAGCTGTGATCGGAGTGATCTGAGGTAGCGGTACTACCGTTATTAGCCGCCGCATCGGTTGCAGATGCAGAGCTGTGGTCGGAATGATCTGAACGATCTGACGTAGCGGTGCTGCCGTTATTGGCGGCTGCATCGGTTCCGGTAGCAGCAGAGTGATCCGAAGTTGCAGTACTGCCGTTACTAGCCGCCGCATCGGTTGCTGTAGTTGTAATACTGTGATTGGAACTGTCAGGATTATTGGTACTGCTATCTGTTGTTGCTTGACTGGAGCTATCTGAGGTAGTTGTACTGTTATCCGTAACAGAGTTATTAGAGTTATCAGTAGTTGCTTTGTTAAAGCTATCAGCTATTGATTTGTTAAAACTATCGGTTGCAGTCTCATTAAGATCTGCCCATGCGTTAGAAACTGAGCCCAATGCAAGAACAATACTTGCTGCTAATATTTTTTTATTAAATTGTTTCATTGTTATTACTCCATGAATATATTTAATCAAATGCAATCAGACGTTGTTCAATAAAACGATCTGATGAGGGTGTAACGGCCGCCTATCTCTCCATTTATCAGCGAGCTGACCCAGCCACTACAGCGACAGTATCCTTAAGCATTCCTTAAATTTCCATAGAATGAATATCAATAAATCATTAAAATCAGTAAGTTACGTATAATTGCCTAGGTAGTCCGACCTATCTTTAAGAGCGCTCCCGACAATCCGGCACCTCAATAACTCACACGAATAACGCATGCTCTCTCCCATTCCGCCGCAAAATTAAAGCGCGACAGTACGGTCGAACATGATCCGACCTGCGTCAGTTGAATTAATACCCTGCATTAAAAACCGGCAATCTATCTAACGGTATGCATCAATGGCCCCCTATTGCCCGCGCCTATGCCTCATCATCCAGACTTCTGTGCTTAGATTGACCATAACAAACCAGGCTTTCGTAGCAATCCGGTCATGCTTATTAACATCCGCTTTAACAAGGAGACTTAACCGGTACCGGCTCTTGACTGCATAACCGGAAAATTGAAGATGCGCCCGTTCTTATCATTACGATAAAAACGGTGCGATCAATAGAGAATCAGGCTGAGCCTGAAATTTAGATACGACGATAATCAGTCATTTGTTGTCTAAACAGTGATTCGAACTGCATTGCTATAGCTCACAATGCCATTTAACGACGATATTTTTTAAACCATTCTTTAACAACAGGCCAGCCGCGTGTTAGCCATTGTTCTGTTACAAAAGTGGTCGCCAGTTTAATCTGTTCCGCAAGCACCTTAATATAAAACCATGCCCGATCCGCAACAGACGCTTGCGAACTATCGCGCCACTGTAAATAACGTGAGCCTAAACCATCAATAAATACCGGCTTAAAAAACCACATTTCCAAAATAGAAGTCGCCCACATAAACATGAATGAAACCGCCATGCCCATACCGGCAAGAATAACCAGCCATGCAAACATCGGATGAATTTTAGTCAACCACCATGACAATATATCGGCGATTAAAAACACATAAGGCATGCCGATGGCAATACACTTATATTGCGTTGTTGTGGTTTCCGCAAAGCTGAAAATAAGCCCGATAAACATGAAAATAAAGCTGATGCCGAACAAATGAATATGCGAAACACGGATTAATGAGCTAAAGGTCGCTCCCGTATCTTGCGTCGATAAAGCTTTTAGCGACTCAAACTTGGTAAAATCCGGTATGCCGGATGCCTCTTTGTTATGGCACATCACACAACGGCTCTCGATTATTTTATCGACACCGTCAGCCTTATAATCATCAATGCTCGCACCGTCCCTAACCCATTCCATGATCTTAAAACGCTCCTGTTCCGGCGCCTTATCCTTCATCGAACCATTCAATTTCTGCTCCAGGACCGTGCCTGAACGGTTACCGTAATAACTGTAAACAATATCATCGACAGACAGGCCGAACTTGCCGTCCGCCATACCATGAGTAAACAATATCTGGACTAATGCGAAAAAATAGCCGATGCCAACCGTACACAGATAACCGGTAAACAACACTTTGATAGGCGTATCGTGATCTTTTAAAGGAGTATATTTTGTTGTCATAATGTCGATTGATAATTTGTTGTGTTAAGGCCCAATCATCTCATGTCTGGCGTGTAGCACCAGTCAATGACCGAAGATAAGATTATACTTTGTCTTGATTACGTTATTATTGCCATGTTATCAACCCGCTTTCTGCTTATCGCGGTTATTCAACAACATTCCCTCTGCCTTGCTCCCCAAATAAACATAAACACCCAGCGACACCAACAACAACGCCACGGCGATAATAATCCAAACCGCTTCAATTATATGTTCGCTATCGCTCTTTAACGCAGACTTAAAAATCATTAACAGCGATTCGATGGACACGGCAATAATAATTACCGAAATAAAACGAGTAATCGTTCGCCGGGTTGAGCTATGCCTGAGTACATCCTTGTATAACAGCACTTCTTCCTCCAGCGTTGTTTTGCCCAAGTCAAAAATCGCCAGACTCAAGGTCAGGTAAATGACGACACTCAACGGCATCTCCAGCCGTTTTTCCGGAGTCATCATTAAATAGATCACGTCCAAACCCTCGACCCCGGCCGCGTAAAGCAACATCAACGCCACCGTAAACAAGCCCAGTACGATCATCGTATACATGGTTTTAAAATAAGGTTCGAAATGAATGCGCCGACTGTCGCCGGTTAGTATTGCCAGCATGGAGCCAAGATCGATATCCAGCACAACGACCCCTTTTATGGAGCTGTCATCATTGCTCATCTTCATGCTGGCGGACAGGCATAACTCCCGTCTGACACTGGACAGGTAAGGCTCGGTTACCACTACGCCGTCGGCTTTCATCGCAGCCACATAATAGGGCCGGTTGCTACGATCTGCATCCATGCCGATTTTAGGATGATGCTTAAAATGACTGCCCGGCACATTCATGCAGCTTTGCCTGCCTTTTGCATCAAGCAAGTAAAGAAGGCTTACAAAGGGATAATACGAACACAAAGAATTGAGCAACTCGGTAAGTTCCTCCTGATTTTTTTCAAACATTTTCTCATCGGCAAAACAACCTAAAATGGAAGAAAGCAGATTATGAATGGCTATGCGATGCTCCTCATATTTTTCAATAACATTAATATGGCTCATTTTAGACATGCTTTGGACCTTGAAAACTTATGATGATTACCCATGACTAAAGCAGCTTTTGTGCCAGGCAATCAATACGGCATAATCCTCATGGACGCTCCAAAACACTTTAATCAAGCCTATTAAAAGAACTTTATTGGTGCAAAACCATAAAAATTGCACCATATTAATGCACCTCAGTCATCGGCTCAAATACTTACGCCACAGAGTATATAAGTTATACCTGTCTAAATTAACAGCTCAAACTGATGCATTAATTACCGGCAGCTTTGGCACATCGATTGCTTGCATGAACGCAATGACTTCCGCGTCGGTCGGAGTGCTAAAATGCAAAATCAATGGCAGAACTCCTTAAAATCAATCATTTCGATATGAATCCAGAAAAAAAATTATTCCCTTATTTTCAGCCTATTGTTGGTGCCGCCAGCGGCACCATTATCGGTTATGAAGCATTAGCCCGGCAACATGACGGTAATGGTCGGGTTATTTCGGCCGGCGAATTATTTTCCTCTCCAGACATTGCAGCGGAACAACTGATAGCATGGGATCGCCTGGTTCGACGCCAAGCTCTGGAACAATTCAGTCGATCAAATTACAAGGGCTATTTGGCCATCAATATTTCAGCAGCCTGGATCGACCACCTCGCTGACTTTACATCCTTGCCGACACTACTCATGCTGGAGGAGTTTAATGTTGACAGAAGCCGCGTCATTATTGAAATAACCGAATCAAAAGGCGATCTGGACAAACTCGTTGAAATTGCCAGCCTGTACCGACAGCACGGCTTAAAAATAGCGATTGATGATTTTGGTGCCGGTTTCTCTCAACTGGAAAGGGTCATGGCGATACAACCCGATATCATCAAACTGGATATGCAGTTATTTCAGAATGCCGCCAAAGGCGGTATAGCCAGTGACGTAGTGCATTTAATATCCCGCTTGGCTAAACGCACCGGTTGCCGCATCGTTTGTGAGGGCGTGGAAACCGTTGACGACTTCCATTTCGGTTTAAGTTGCGGCGCCCAATATATGCAAGGCTATCTGTTCTCACCCGCCACAGCGGAGTTCAATGAGCCGCTACATTATCAAAAACAAATCGGTTCTTTAAGAAAGACTTTCCTGAAAAAAACCTTAGCCAAAGAAGAACACAAGATAAAGTTTATCGCCAACATTAAAGAGTTAATCGAACTCTTGAAAGAATCGCTGGAAACCGATTTCAACCTCAAAAAATTATTAGCGCACCCGTTTGAAAAAAGCGGCATTTTACGATTCTATTTATGTAATAACGAGGGCGACCAAATCTCATCGAATTTTAACTTTGCCCAGGGTGAGTGGTTCGAAGATTCCGCTCAAATTGGCTTTAATTGGGCATGGCGACCTTATTTTTATCAATTGCTGGCACTTGAGTCGGCAAAGGACAGCTATCGTTTAGTGACATCCGAGCGCTATCGGGATTTTAATAACGATATGCTTTGTAAAACCCTCTCGCTTAGACTGGACGACGAGCGTATTTTACTGATCGATATTGCTGCCGAATGGCTATGATTTCCACTCTTCGAAGAATTTAATCGTCCGCGTTTTTTTGCGCGTTCAATACAGGTATAGCCGACTACGATACCCTGATCGCAGTAATCTTCCCAAAACCATCCCGGCACTTTCGCCGAACAAAATTCCAGCCGTAAATAGCCATTACTCACATTAAGGTGTAATGTTTCTAACAAAGCCGCTTTGATTCTTGCGCACCAATTTGAGGCGGATACGATAGCCAATTAAAACAGAAAAGTAACCACTGCTTTCAACTTTCCCCCATTAATGACAGGCATTGCAAGCATGGAGCTTAAACGTCCTTCTACAAGGGCGCCTTCAGAGTTATTTCTAATAGAGGGAACGCCGGTTAGCCACACCCTGCCCAATATTCCCTCGCCTTTGCGTACCGAGACGGCTTCAAAAATTTCTGCCAGCTCATCATTTTGTTTACTGTATCCTGACTGACATACCAGCCGTTGACCGCTTTCATCCGGCACCCATATCTGTATGCGCCTGGCAATTGGCGTCGCTTTAGCCGATAGAAATGTCATGATATAAACCTGATTGGCAACAACCGAAACCGGGATCCCCAGTGCAGTAGTTATTCCTGCTTTTCTGGCGTCAGGGCTTCTGATAAAAGCGGAGGCTTGCCCCAGATCCTCTATCAGCACGGGCATGCCTGTTTCCCACACCTTGCCGGGTAAACCCGAACCTTTGATAAAACTCATTGTTCTGGATATCTTTTCAAAATCATCCAACGTACCGTAATATCCGTCGATAATAGCCAGCTCGGCATTGTTCTCTAAACTGTTGCTCCATACTTCTATAGCGCCGGCATGATGCTGATCGTCGCCGCACAAAAAAACCACCACGGCCATTATGAATTCACCTGAAAAAACAGGTATCGCAATACCGCAGGTCAAACCCGCTTTTTTAGCTGATTTTGTCCGCTTAAAATAAGAATGATCAAACTCCGTTAATACGACAGGATGACCTGCGGCCCATGCTTTACCGGGTAAACCTTCATCATAAGCGAAAGATTCTTTTTCACTGGCAACCCGGAATTCATTCAAAAGGCCATACAGCCCCGCGCTAAATCCCAAGCGGGTACGGTCTTTTGTCGGTATCCATACTTCCGTTACTTTAATAAAAGTTTTCATATCAAGCTGTTTTCTTTATAGAAGGATGACTTATCTTAAACATAATCGGAATACCTGAGAATTAATAATAACTATTCGAGTAACAGCAGGTTTTATGCCGGATTGGAAAAATAGCTCAGGCAATTGCAACAGTCTCTACTCGAAAATATCAGGAACAGTTGCTATAAAAGAACTTAATTGGTGCAATATATAGAGGAATTGCACTCATTCGATGCGTTGTTTATAGAAACTCAAAAATCTTTGTCACATAAAAGACATTCGCTAAGTCATTATAATTATTAGATAATACCTCTAGCAAAAACCGCTATGACAATTTTGGCATAACGATTGCGTTAAACCCTACAAGGTCCCCAATGGCGGGGCACTAGAAGATGTAGGTTTAACGCCGAACCCTATTGACAAAGTCGTCTAACAAACTCAATGCATGGCATTCATCGTACAGAAGTTTTTTATCTCATTTAAGAATAGAAAACCTGACGATGAACTAATTGTTTCTTACTATAAATATTATGCCGGATAGCTATCCTTCTGAATATTCAAAACAATTTGAACACCATTACATTGTAGGCCATCAACGTATCCTGAGATTTAATATAATTGACGCAAAACAATCATAATAGTTTGTAAAAAACTTATGACCGGCCGGAATATAGACCTGGTCGGAGTGTTGCCCAATTAACAATCCCAATCATAAAATAGAAATAGGAAATAGGAAATAGCATCATGCTAAATAAATTGAAAAATTCCGGTCTGTTAACTATCAAAATGCGCTTTACGATAATTTTAAGCACTTTGATCATCGGTTTTTCACTGTTTGGTTTCGCAACATTCAAAGCCATGAATACGCTGAATGTTAATGGCCCTATATACCAGCGCATTATTCAGGGTAAAGATATTATTGCCGACGTTCTGCCGCCTCCTGAATATATCATTGAGTCCTATCTGGTAGCGCTGCAACTGCCCCAAGCCGCCAATTCTACAGAAACCAGCGCTTTAATAGCGCGTTTTCAAACGCTAAAAATAGAATACGAGTCTCGCCATGGTTATTGGTTAGGCCAGACATTGGAACAGGAGCTCAATACTCCACTGCTTCAAGCTTCTTATCAGGCCGCGCAAGACTTTTATAATGAAGCCGACCATTATTTCCTACCTGCTATTCAGGCAGGAGACCACAACGCATCGCAGGCCAGCCTCCAAAAAATGCGTACTGCCTATGAACAGCACCGTAGCGCTATTGATAAAGTGGTGCAGCTTGCGACGGCTCGTAACCTGAAAGATGAGACTCAAGCACAAGATACAATATATTGGTACGAAATCTTCCTGGTCGGCATTTTCATATTCAGCGTTGTTATGGCGGCAGTCTTTACCGTACTGATCAGCCGCAGCATTATAGGTTCGCTCAAAACCGTCCAACAGGTTGCCGGAGCCATTGCAGATGGAGATCTGAACTCCAATATCGACATTCATCAAAAAGATGAGATTGGGGATCTATTGCGCTCCATGAAAACCATGCAGGATTCCATCAACTTCTTCGTTGCAGGCCTGGACGATATGGCGAAAAAGCATGCGCAAGGCTGGGTTAAAGAACAACTTGACAGCTCAACATTCTCAGGTATCTACGGCAAGATAGCCTATGAAGTTAATGACTTAATTCAATCGCGTATCCTGATCAATAGAAAGCTGATCAGCATTGTTTCCCAATATTCGAAAGGTGACTTTTCTATGGATATGGACGTTTTGCCGGGAGAAACAATTGCGATTACCGAGATTATGGACAATGCAAAAAAGACCTTTCTCGCAGTTAACAACGAAATCAAAATGCTTGCAGAAGCAGGCGCTCAAGGCGATTTCTCAAAGCGTACTCATCCGGATAAATTTGAGTTCATGTTCAAAGGGATTCTGGCTAATCTCAATAACCTGATGGAAACCTGCGATGTCGGCTTTAATGACGTATTGCATGTCGCCGATGCCCTGGCTCAAGGTGATTTAACCCAAACCATCGATAAGAACTACCCCGGCACTTTTGGCGAAGTGATTGTCGGTATGAATAATATTGTAGACAACCTCAAAGACCTGGTCGGCAACATCAAAGACTCCACCGACAGTATTAGCACAGCGTCTAAAGAAATTGCCGCAGGCAACAATGACCTGTCTCATCGCACTGAGGAACAAGCCGCCAGCCTGGAGCAAACCGCAGCCAGCATGGAAGAACTGACCTCCGCCGTGCAGCATAATGCGACCAACGCCCAACAAGCCAACAAGCTTGCCGTTAACGCATCCGACATCGCGGGCAAAGGCGTTGAAGTCGTCGGTCAAGTCGTCACGACCATGAATGACATTAATGACGCTTCACATAAAATCGGGGATATTATCTCGGTCATCGACGACATCGCGTTCCAGACCAATATTCTCGCCCTCAACGCCGCAGTAGAAGCCGCCCGCGCCGGTGAACAAGGCCGGGGCTTTGCCGTAGTAGCGGTAGAAGTGCGTAATCTTGCGCAACGCGCCGCGACGGCTGCCGGAGAAATTAAAGATTTGATTAACGATTCGGTGGGCAAAGTCTCGGTAGGCAGTAAATTGGTTGCCCAGGCCGGACTGACGATGGAAGAAATTGTCACTTCCATCCGTGGCGTTACCGACATGATGTCCGAAATCACCACCGCCTCTGCCGAACAAAGCTCCGGTATCGAACAGGTCAATATGGCCATCGCTCAAATGGATGATGTGACCCAACAAAATGCCGCCCTAGTCGAGCAGGCCGCAGCGGCGGCGGAATCACTGGAAGAACAAGCGCAAAACCTGGTGCTCACAGTGAACGGCTTTAAAGTGGCGACTCACTCAGGCCACTCCAAACCCAACCATTTAAACAGCTACCTTCATTTGCCGGTTGCGAAAAAAGAAATAACCTTACCCAAAACAAATGTCAGGCAGTTACAACTTGCTGGCAGTGATGAGTGGGATGAGTTTTGACCGCATTTATTATCAATTTTGCCCGGATGAACCTTTTATAAATAGCCATGGACATCACTATCACCACCCCTGCCCTATTATTTCCAGCCATTTCAGTTTTGTTTTTGGCCTATTCCAACCGTTTTCTGGCAATTGCCAGCCGGATTAGAGAGCAGCACAACCTGTTTAACAAAACCCAAAGCCCGGTTGCCAAAAAACAGATCGACAGCTTAAGACTCCGCATCCGTTTTATTGTCGCCATGCAAGTGTTGGGAATCATTGGAATCATCAGCTGCACACTGGCTATGGGATTGATTTTTTACGGATTGCAATATCTCGGCAACATTACTTTCGGCTTCAGCATGATGTTTATTGTTTTATCGTTATTAGCATCAATAAGCGAGTTATTGCTTTCAACAAAAGCACTCAATATCGAATTGGAAGATATGGAGGCGCATTAATCATCGATTCTTCATAGTTGGTGCAAACAGGTAGCTAAACGCACAAGATTGATGCATTACAGACATAAACCATCAGCCCTTTACCCTACCCTACGAACTATAACCGCCTATATTCATTAGCTTAAACCTATGAAGTAAGCATTTAATAAAAGTGGCATAACGATTGCTTTAAACAATACAGGTGCTCCAACGACGGGGCACTAAAAAATATCGGTTCAACGGCGAACCAAAACAGACAAAGGCGTCTACCAGACGGATACATCACGTATTTCGTCAGGTGACGCTTTTTTTTTGCTTATTTTTTTACAACCTGCTGAGGTTAATATGAAACAAACCGGACGATTTACTGCCAAAAAACTGGTTACGGCATTGGTTGCTGTGGCTGCGATATCAACTTTTTGCTTTGCAACCAGTGCCTATGCAGCTGAAAAGCTGGAAAAAGAAAGCTTAAAGCTCGGCTTCATCAAACTGACCGATATGGCGCCTTTGGCGGTTGCGTTGGAAAAAGGCTATTTCGAAGATGAAGGTCTTTCTGTGCAATTGGAAGCCCAAGCCAACTGGAAGGTTTTATTGGACCGTGTCGTCAGCGGCGAACTGGACGGGGCGCACATGCTGGCTACCCTACCCTTTGGCACTGCGATCGGCTACGGCACCAAGGCCGATATCGTCAGCGCTTTTACCTTGACCTTAAACGGCGATGCGATAACGGTATCCAACGATGTCTGGAATCAAATGAAGCCGCAAATCCCGGTCAAAGACGGCAAGCCGGTGCATCCGATCAAAGCCGATACCTTAAAACCGGTACTGGAAAAATACAAAAGCGCGGGTAAACCTTTCAACATGGCGATGACTTTTCCGGTCGGCACGCACAATATGAAACTGCGTTACTGGCTGGCGGCCGGCGGTATCAAGCCTGGATTTTACGCACCGCCTGAAGATACGTCCGGCCAAATCGACGCCGAGGCAATGCTGTCTGTCACACCGCCGCCGCAAATGCCCGCCACGATGGATTCAGGCACGATCGTCGGTTACTGCGTAGGCGAACCTTGGAATCAGCAAGCCGTATTCAAAGGTATCGGCGTACCGGTCATCAGCGATTATGAGTTGATGAAAAACAGCGCTGAAAAAATCTTCGGTGTGAACAAAGAATGGGCCGACAAAAACCCCAACACTCACAAAGCAGTCATCAAGGCGTTGATTCGCGCATCGATGTGGTTGGATGCGGAAAACAACAAAAATCGTAACGAAGGCGTAGAAATGCTGTCGCAAAAACAATATGTCGGCGCCGACTACGAGGTTCTTGCGAACAGCATGAACGGTACGTTCGAATATGAAAAAGGCGACAAACGCGACCTGCCCGATTTCAACGTGTTCTTCCGTCATAACGGTTCTTACCCTTATTACAGCGATGCGATCTGGAGCCTGACGCAAATGCGCCGCTGGGGCCAAATCAACGAATTCAAACCCGACTCCTGGTACCTGGAAACCGCTAAAAAAGTGTACCGCCCTGATATCTATATGGCTGCTGCTAAAGCGCTGGTCGCCGAAGGCAAAGCAAAAGCCGGCGATTTTCCTTCCGACAGCGAAACCGGCATCAAGCCGCCTAGTGCAGACTTCATTGACGGTGTTAGTTTCGACGCGACCAAACCCAATGATTATTTAACTAAATTTGCGATCGGCCTTAAAGGCAAGCAAAAAGTGGTCGGTGGCAAGGTGGTTGAGTAGTTGAGATGCATCACCCGCTGGTCCCCAAGCTCCAGATTGGGAACCAGCCCGTGAGTCTATTTAGGGAGAATTTAAACATGCCAACACCAAGAATATTAAACAGTTCCGTTTTCTTTCATCCGACTGACGGTGAGCCGATACGTTCGGTTGTCACCCGATCTAAAGATGCGGTAGTCGTGGCTTGGCACATTAAAAAAGGGCAGCAAATCCCGCTGCATATTCATCCGTATGGACAGGACACCTGGACGATACTGGCAGGCCAAGGCCACTATCATCTGGACAACAACGGAACCACCAGACCGATTATCGCAGGCGATGTCGTCGTGGCTCATACCGGTGAAATCCATGGAGTATTTAACAGTAACCCCGAACCGTTGGTGTTTATTTCGGTAGTCTCACCTGCTGACGCCGGATATCAACCTATTTAACAAAGCAACGATGCGCAAACAAATGCACCCATTGTTACAGTCGTCGAAAATTTAGGAGCCAAACATGTACTACAATCAACTCATAAAATTTTTAAACATAACCGGGCTAACCTGGTTTGTTCCTTTTGTAAAAATAGCCGCCGGAGAAAATGCCTCGCTGCAAATCCGCCAACTGTGGCTGGTCATGGGTGTGCCCATACTCGCTTTTATGGTCTTTCTGGGGCTGTGGAGCTTTTCCGCATCCAAAATCAACACCAGCCTGGGCGCTATTCCCGGCCCAGTCGCCGTATGGCACGAAGCGGCCGGATTGCTGGACGATCATTTCGCCGAACGGGCCAAAGAAGCCGCCTATTACCAACGCCAGCAAGACCGCAACGAACAAAAGCAAGCGGAAGATCCGGCCGCTGAAATCAAAGTCCGTCCCTATAACGGACAAGCCACTTATCTGGACAAGATTTTCACCAGCCTTTACACGGTGTTTGCAGGCTTTGTGATTGCCACACTGATCGCCGTACCGCTCGGCCTGCTCTGCGGTATGAGCCCGGTCTTTAACACCGCTATCAACCCGCTGGTACAGATTTTCAAGCCGGTATCGCCGTTGGCCTGGCTGCCCATCGTCACGCTGGTGGTCAGCGCCGTCTATGTAACCGGCGATAATTCCTGGTTTGAAAAGTCTTTCCTGACTTCCGCAATCACCGTCACCTTGTGCTCGCTATGGCCGACTCTTATCAACACCGCAGTCGGCGTGACTTCTATAGACAAAGACCTGATCAATGTCGGCAAAGTGTTACGCCTGGGCTGGGGCACCCAAATCAAGAAAATCGTCTTACCGTCCGCATTGCCTTATATCTTCACCGGCATGCGTTTGTCGTTGGGCGTGGGCTGGATGGTGTTAATCGCTGCGGAAATGCTGGCGCAAAATCCTGGGCTGGGCAAATTCGTTTGGGATGAATTCCAGAACGGCAGTTCCAACTCATTAGGCCGAATCATGGTCGCGGTCTTTACCATAGGGCTGATCGGCTTTGCGTTGGACCGCATCATGCAGTCCTTACAAAATATATTCTCTTTCGGTAGAGCGCTTTAATCAGGAGCCGAAGATGTCCGTCGTAAATCTTAATATTGTAAATACTCGCATGCAGACCAAATCGCCTGCGCCATCGAATGACGCCCACCAGCCTTTACTGGAATTAAAAGCTGTCTGCAAAAGCTACGGCGCGACATCCATCCTCAACAACATCAACCTGAGCATCAAAGAAGGCGAATTCATTGCCATTGTCGGCTTCTCAGGCAGCGGCAAAACCACGCTGATTTCAACCATTGCCGGGTTAATCCAGGCCGATAGCGGCGAAGTGCTGAAACAAGGCCGACCGATTACCGCACCGGGGCCGGATCGCGGCGTAGTGTTCCAAAACTATTCGCTGATGCCGTGGCTGACCGTGTTTGAAAACGTGGCGTTGGCGGTCGATCAGATATTTAAAGACTGGACGGCCGAACAACGCAAAGCGCATACCGAGAAATACGTCAGGATGGTTAACCTTGGTGCGGCCATGGATAAAAAACCTGCCGAGCTTTCCGGCGGTATGCGGCAACGGGTCAACGTAGCCAGGGCTTTGGCCGCCAGCCCCGATATTTTACTGCTCGACGAACCGCTCAGCGCGCTGGATGCGTTGACGCGCGGCAACCTGCAGGACGAGATTTTGCAAATCTGGGAGCAGGAAAAGAAAACCGTCATTCTGATCACCAACGACGTCGATGAAGCCATCTACATGGCGGACCGGGTCATACCGTTGAACCCCGGCCCTGATGCGACTTTCGGCCCGGATTTTCATATCAATATCGAACGTCCCAGAGACCGGACTGCATTAAACCATAATGCCGAGTTTAAAAGATTACGCGCCGAAATCACCCGTTATTTAATGGACATCGGCATCGAGAAAAACCTGGGGGCGAGCGCTGAAAAAGTCGTCCTGCCCAATGTTAAGCCCAATACCAGCAATGATTGGGATCGCGACCAATCGGTCTTCGCTGCGTCCGTTCCCGACGGACCTGCGGCATACACACCATCCCTGGCGATAAAACCCACGAAGGACGATTTAGGCCGCGCCCGTTACCTGGA
Organism: Methylobacter sp.; assembly: GCF_036845245.1. Classification (NCBI taxonomy): domain Bacteria; kingdom Pseudomonadati; phylum Pseudomonadota; class Gammaproteobacteria; order Methylococcales; family Methylococcaceae; genus Methylobacter; species Methylobacter sp. Next base: position 7,643 of record NZ_DAIUEH010000022.1, on the reverse strand, counting down.
ATTTTCAAAGCTAGGCAAAATCTACCCCACACCCGACGGCAACAGTTCGGTTAAAGTCGTGGACGGCTTCGACCTGAAAATGAAAAAAGGCGAATTCATATCGATCATCGGCCATTCCGGCTGCGGTAAGTCAACCGTATTATCGATGACCGCCGGTTTAAACAGCGTATCCGAAGGCGTAATCATCCTGGACAACAAGGAAATCGCCAGCGCCGGGCCGGATCGAGGCGTGGTATTCCAGGCACCCAGCCTGTTCCCCTGGCTGACCGCGTTTGAAAACGTCATGTTGGGCGTGGATAAAGTCTATCCTCATGCCGCCAAATCGGAGCGCGATGATATTGTCGAATACTACCTGACCCGCGTCGGTTTGGGCGATTCACTGCGCAAAAAAGCCGGAGACATGTCCAACGGCATGCGCCAACGGGTCGGCATTGCCCGCGCTTTTGCTTTGTCGCCCAAACTGCTGTTACTGGATGAACCGTTCGGCATGTTAGATTCCCTGACCCGCTGGGAATTGCAGGAAGTGTTGATGGAAGTCTGGGAAAGAACGCATGTAACGGCCATCGTGGTGACCCATGATGTCGATGAAGCGATCTTGCTCGCAGACCGCGTGGTAATGATGACCAACGGCCCGCACGCCAAAATCGGCAAAATAGAAGAGATCGATTTGCCAAGACCGCGCAGCCGCAAAGCCCTGCTCGAGCATCCCGATTACTACAAATACCGGGAAAGCATCTTGAGCTTTCTGACCGAATGCGACCATACGCATTAGACATAAATAATCCACGAACAGCACGAAAATATTCAATGCGTAGGTGTGCTTAGGTACGAAGCACATCCTACGCATTGAAGATAAAAACTTCGTGTCCTTCGTGTCTTCGTGGTGAATTAATCGCTATACCAAGTTCTTATTTTAAATTAATGAAGGAGGCTTTATGCCGCAGCAACAAAGAAAAAACCCTTTATCTGCATCACTATTGGCCCTGTCAGTAGTCAGCGGCTCAGCTTTCGCCGGCGTTACCCAGGATGTTGAGGATGCGCTTAATTTCTATCATTACGGTAAAAACGGCGCGATCAAGTTCGACCTGAACACGCGTTGGGAAAACGTTGATCAGGGCATCGCCAAAAACCCGGCAACCGGCCTGGCCCTGCCTGCGGCAAGACAACCACACACCGCTAATGGCGTTACTTCGCGTTTACGCATCGGTTTACTGTCTCCGGTATTCCATGGCATTCAGGGTTACGCCGAATACGAAGGTAATCTTGCAATGGTGGACGATTATAATAGTTCGCGTAACAGCAATACCGGCTACTCAACGATTGCCGACCCTGAAAAAAGCGAACTCAACCAATTATGGCTCAGCTATGCCGGTATTCCCGATACGCTAATTAAAGGCGGGCGGCAACGCATCAAGTTCGATGACGACCGTTTTATCGGCAACGTCGGTTGGCGGCAAATGGAAACAACCTTCGATTCGGTGCTGATCACCCACAACAATCAACAGCTATTCGGCCTGACTGTTAACGCAGGCTTTATCGGGAATGTACAAACGTTTACAGCCACCAACGAACATATCGACGCCCCGATTCTGAACATCAATTATAAAGTCGGCGATTACGGCAACCTGGTCGGTTACGGCTATTGGCTGGATTATACCGAGCGTGAAAATTATGAAAAATCAAGCCAAAGCTATGGTTTGCGCATGACAAACTTTATGAAACCGGGCGATACGCTAAAATTGAGCGATAACTACGGCCTGGTTTATACCGCTGAATGGAGCTTGCAAAAAGATTACGGCCATGGGCCAACCGCGTATCAAGCCAGTCGTATCAATGTGATGGGCGGCTTTACGGCCTATAACCTCACTTTTCAGGGCGCTGTAGAGCAACTAGACGGTAAAGGCACCAATAAAACCTTCGATACGCCGCTAGGCACCAACCATGCCTTCCAGGGCTGGGCGGACTTATTCCTGGTAACGCCTAAAAACGGTATTCGCGATGTGTTCGCCACCATGATTTCCACTTTTGACCGTGGCGAAGTTGTCTTAACAGGGGTTTATCATAATTTTACCGACGATACCGGGCAAATTAAGTACGGCGATGAATGGGATTTCTCGGCGCTTAAGAAATTCGGCAAGCATTATTCGGTGCTGGCTAAATACGCTTATTACAGTGCAAGCGACTATAGCGGAGCCGATACCTTCTCTAATACAGATACCCAAAAAATCTGGTTGCAGGGGAATATCAGTTTTTAGCAATTGTCCGGTTTGCAATAATCCCAGAAAATCGTAACTATTCAGCGGTTAGAAAAAATCATCATCTGCTGAGTAGTTACAAAAAAATCAAGCTTAGGCGGGATACTCGCAGACGCTACCTAACTTTGCACTTATGAGTTGAATCTAAAATTGATTTAATACTGTGGGCGCGAATTGACCATAACATACAGCGCAATTGTTATTGACGCCCAGAGTACGGCTTTTCGAATTGCGACTATCGGCCAAAACCTGTCCTTAGAATAGGTGCCGTTAAGGTCTGCTAAATGTCATTAACGGGTCATTCATAACTTAGCCCCCCGTGCATCTGACCATTACAATTGTTCTGTTTTACAGAATTTACTTTTCAGTAATGAGAAAACTTATATGTACACTATATGCAAACGATAGTTTCATCAAAATTACTTCAGAAGCTCGACACAATTTCTTGCGCTACAGCGCCATGAGCGAGGTATTTAAGAATGTCATGGGCATCTTCATCGCCGTTGTCTATATGGTCAATATTTATGATTTTATCGCACCCGAAAGTTGCACCGTTTAGTTTAGGTTGAAGAGCAACGAAATCCTCGTGGTCTGATACATTCACCCATTTATCCGCATTTGGTAGACAAATAAGCGGAGAGCCAAGTCGACGTTTAACAATTTCAATGCCTAGAGGTGAGCCTGCGGTGAGTAGCAATTTGATATGGACTTGATGCCTAAGACGAAGCAATAAAGAGTAAGCTATAACGGTGCCAAGTGAGTGACTAATGATGACAACATTTTCATCTTTAGATAATCCATCAAATATCTGCTCCTTAACCAGATCATCAATTTTTTCTTTTAATCCTGGTTTGTGAAGATAGGCTGCTGCTTGAGTCAAAAATTTGCTTGCGATTCCCTTGCCCTTTGATGGAAGTATATTTTCTAAGCATCGTGCAATTGCTTTTAACCATTTTTTGTGAATCCCTTTTGCCATGCGTTTATGCGTTTTAAAGTTGTCCTCCTCGTCGAGTTCATTTGAGACTTGCTCATCGCTGATACCATATTTCTGTTGGAATTCGAGGTACAATGCCGCAACTTCGTCATTTGCGAAATCCTCATCAGGAGAATCGACACTCATAGGACGAGAAACTGGTTTATTTTTGCTCCAACTTTCCGTTTCGCCAAGGAGAGCATCCCCATAAAATGCCGCAATAAATTTCGCATCACTGGGTATTGTTAGATTCTCTTTGGCAGCTCCGCTTCTAAGGGCATCACCCCATTCTTTTAGAATGTTTTCTTTCGAATTGTCCTGATTATTAATGCCGTGAATCAGAAGGACTGTTGTCATCACAAATGCTCCTAAAAATTTAATAATAAACTGTTTTTTTACTACCAGTCTTCAGCTTCTTGAGAGCCAGAAACATCATCGATTCTGGAGCTACCAGGACTATTAGTTTCAACAATACGATAGTCAAAAGTTTCGAGAAACATTGTAAGCCCCTCTTCTGTTAAACTTGACGCTGATCGTCCGCTCGTCATTTTGCCGATTTGCCGAATTGATTCTGGAATTTCAAGGTATAGTTCCGTCTGCATGAAGCTCCAGCCTTGACTAAATATTGGAGCAATTCCCCAGAGTCGGACACCCTTGAGTGCCTCAAATTCCCTATAGGCGTAATTGGGACGATTGTTCGCTTTGTCAGTGGGTTTTGAACGTTCCACTGCTGGTAAATCTGCAAATGCGACAAGCTTATTATCTTCTCTACGCCATTCGATTTTGTCCACGCATAACAACGCTAAATCGAATGGTACTGTTCCTGTATTTCGCTCCATATAATGTGCAGTTCTGGCAATATTGGCATAATCGTTCGAAAATTCATAGAGGTATCCTGCTGTTACCGATTGATGTGGGAACTCCTCTTTTCCAATTCTGATTCTATCGGCGAATTTATTGGCATCGGCAGCACGTAATGGCGCATGATTATCGAGATTTGAAAAATCACTTAAATAAGTATCCCAGTCAGTCCATTGACTTATCCATTCCATCGCCCTGTGTCGCGAATCAATCATTCTTTCCCTCTCGCGCCATCGACTCCTTCCAGGACAATAAAACAAGGTATCGCCAGGCAAATCGCGAAAAATAACGGTTATAACGTTAGGATAATAAGGCGTAAGTAGCCACTGATCACCTTGACGGATTAAAATGGGTGCACCACCTTCGCAATGAGTTACTATTATCCTGTAGAAGAGACCGAACGATTGCACAGCAACCGATGCGCCGTTGGGCACAGCAACCAAGTCTGGTGAAAAATCACAAATAGTTGAGAAATCTCTACGATGGAAATCAGGAAAGAAATGACGATATTCGTAGTCTTCTTTGAACGTCTCGAACACTTCTTCGATATGCCGTTTCCCCTGCAAAAGAGTTTGCCTTTGATGTTCTTGAACTTTTGATAGTCTATCTTTTTCTGGGGATCGAAAAGCTGCCATCCTAATTGCCTCTGCTAATTGTGGATTATCCGAACTAGGCATCACTTTCGGGAGCGGTTCCTTTAGTAGCTTATAGAAATTATAAGGAGGATGGATACCAGTAAGAAGATCAGGCTCCATGTCCTCATCAATTGCAGCCGTACGCTTTGTAACTTCTTTCTGAAGATAATCCGCTAACTTATGATTAGTGACGGCTGGCTTGAATCGGTGATCTTCGGTTTCAATTGCCTCTTTAGCTTCACCACGCAGAGCACCTAGCATCACCTCCGAAAATAGGCAGTAAGCATTTTGGCTACCAACGCTATCAATTTGAAATGAATAATCCCCCAGTCCTGTAGATAAAAATCTGTCAAGCTGGATTCGCCTGTTCATCTTTGCTGTTGATGTTAAAATCGGATCACCGGAAAAGTCGATAGCGTCACGACCTGTATTTCGACAAGCATCACCAATGATACATAATTGCCCCGGTTGCTCATCATTGTACGCGCCGATATTGCATTTCAATAAGCCCCGCCTGAAAGATTCTACATTGATTCCTTCGCGCAGATCGTTAGCTGCATCGGTGAGAAGCCAGAACTGATCTCCCGCAGAACGAGCAATACCGTGACCAGCGAAGTAAACAATCAGTCGGTCTATTAGGTTGTTATTCAAAAATTCGGTGACTTTTTCGCGCACGAGCTGGACGTTTATTTCGTCATATTCATCATCAGCTAAATAAAGAACATTATAATTGCAGTCCTCATCAGTCTGTTCAGCCCATTCGCGAAGCCTTCTTGCACTTGTCACTGTTCCAGGAAGATTAGAATATGGGCCATTATATTTTGATACGGCGATAATAATTATTGCTTTATTTTCTATCATATTCATGACCAAAAGTGTTCAAGTTGACAAGGTAAATTTCTTTAAATATGGCTGAAGACTTTTATAAAGCCTTACTATGTTTTCAAAGATTGTCTAAAAGTGCAGTTTATTTGGCTTTGTTGCATAAATCAGTAATTATTTGATTTGTTTGGATGAGTAACTGATGTTACGCGCTGAGCCGTTGCAGTTCGGCAAAACTGGCTTGCAAGGCTTTGAGATAAAGCTTATTTCTAAACGCGAAATGGTTGATTTGATGCTTAAGCTTGAGCTGTTCGAGTTTGAAAAAAGCATAGATGGATGCAAAAAAGTGGTTGCTTTGAGTCCGGATGGTGCGGGTCGGTGAATGAGCCAAGCCGGTGTTGGATTTGATGGATTTGTGGAAGACCTCGACGTTCCACCGTTTTTGATAGAGTGTCGTGATCTGGTCGTAAGTTTGCTGGAGATCGCTGGACGCCAAATAGAGCACACCGCAGCTTCCGTCTTGGTTTTTAAAGACTTGTTTGGTCAACATCACCGGAAAGGAAAGCCCCTTGATGAAAACCAGTCGTGCAGTATTGTCTTCTAGCGGCAGCGCATCCACGCGCACGAAATGACCTTGGCGCTTGTCTTCCAGGCTGAGGGCAACGGTCCGGTTGCTTTTGAGGGCCATGACAAAATCTTTGTTCAGCTCGATTTTAATGAAAACCATGTTTTCTTTGGAGGAAAACCAGTTATCGGTTAACACGATGCGATAACGCAGTTGATTTTGCTGGCACACTCGCAGCATGTGACGTAGTTGCTCGTTTTTGGTAACAGAGCTGTGGCGCTTAACCTGCCGGGTTTGCGTGTCACAAAACAGCAGATCCTTGTGAACGATCTCGAAAGCGACAGGCACATTGACCCCATTGACGTGATACAGACAGTTGAGAATGTTGACGCCTTTGACGGTACGGTTTTGGCCATGATCAAAGTGCCATGAGATGATCTCGTTTTCATCGGTATAGGGTTTTTCTTCAATGGTGTCATCGAAGATCAGCACCCCATCGTCCGCCTCAATGCTGCGGAGGGTTGGCTTTACCAGCGACCACAAGTCGCGGGACGTGTAAGCCGCACCGGCTAAAAATCGGCTGATTTGATCATGGCTAACCTCATGATCCAGCAGTTCGGACAAACCGGTTGCGGTGGTCTGGGCGAACGAACTTATTAGATAATCGCTGTATAACTCTAACAGAGAATTTTTCATGACATCTACCTCACATGAATCCAGTTAACAGGGAATATTCTATGCCTTTAATTCTTCAGTGCGTAACATCAGTGAGTAAAAATGACAAAATTTAAAAGACTCATTTGATATAAACGAATTTATTGATAATTTTCAATCTTTAAAAACATCATCTAAAGAAAATAAATTAGTTAAGCCTGCTAAAACTCTTGATGGTTCATTTGGGGATAGTGCTTTAACTCTTAGTATGCCGAGCCAAAAACCTTCTTTATCTATTCAGAATGAAACATCACTCCATTTCGACCCTATATTTGAACCTGAATTTGCACAAATGGAACAGGAGAATGAGGCATCAAGAAATCTCGTTTTAAAACTGCATCCTGAATTACAAGCTGAATTACAAGATTTTATTAATAATGCTGTTCAAAGACAATCTCACTCTATTTCGCAAAAAGCTGACTTTAATAGAGTGATTATGAACAACAACACCATAGTTAATGTTAAACCAATCCAAAGCAATAAATTTAGTATGACATTCGAATATGCGATTGTTCAAATAGAAAGATACTGGTTGGATACAAAAATATTTCAATATTCTGATCTTTGGTACTCGCTAGCTAAGCGTCAATCATATTTTTCAAATGGTAAAAGAAGTGCTTTAAACAATGGTCCTCTGAGCGCAATTCCTATGGCTTTTATAGTTATAAAAAATTTAAAAATAAATGCAGATTGGACCAATCATGATGTAGAACAAGCTAAAATTTGTAATGTCTTGCCAAAAATGCCATTAACTAATGATAAAAATTTGGTAGTGGATTAAATCTGTAATTAGGCATGAATATCCAAGCCGAATTCGA
>NZ_DAIUEH010000021.1:0-83960 GCF_036845245.1 Methylobacter sp. | reverse complement strand
TCGTTCAACAACTGAGAAAACCATCGCTTGAAATGGTTCTTGCGTAAGTCCTAAAGATTATGTTGAGGGTTTTTCGGTTTCGATTTTGACCTTTTCGATACCAGCCATCCTGCAGGCACCCAAAACATCAACTGTGGCCTGCAGACTGCTGTTAAGATCTCCCCTGACGATCACAGTATTCAATGTGTCATCGCTTTGCTTTTTCTGCGACAACCATCCCGCCAAGTTGGCGATCGGCATTTTCTCGCCATCGGCGAGATACTGATTATCCTTGGTTATGAAGATAATTAAAGCTTGCCTTTGCCTCGATAGGGTATCGGAATATTCTGTGATTGGCACTGACACATCAATCGCTTCAAATACAGCCAGCTCGGTCGCAAATACAAAGAACAGCAAAATATTCAGAACTAAGTCCAAAAAAGCGTTCAGGTTGATGTCAGGCTGATTGGTCCAGCGGGAAGATCGTCTGGATTTATTTCTCATGTTAATCTTTAAACCATAATAGCTATCGTGCAGTCAGCACCTTAAAAAACAGAGAGAAAGCAAGACCTGATTTTGGGAATTAGCGTTGCCTTTGTAATTGATAATAGCATTTTATTTTAGGCGCCAAGACTATTAATGCAGCAAAACAATCAGCCAAACAGACCCTTTTGGGGCTTAAGGATTTCTATCGCTCTTCATGCAATGTTGCTTTGCATGTTGGCAGCGGTTAACAATGTTCACCAATCCGAGGTTAAACCTCTGCAGTTTGTCGAAGTTGCGACTATTGCCGTCACACCAGAACATCAGGGCCAGCTTTCGGCTCCGCCTACTCAGTCGCAAGCACAGCCTTTGTCCAGTCCGAAGCCGGTACCCGCTCCAATACCTACAAAACCGCTTAAGCCACAGAAGCCGAAAGTCAAAATCAAGCCGCGAGTTCCACTGGAAACGAGCACAGCGTTATCGAATATGCCGGAACCCGACTCAAACCCGATAGCGCCTCCCAATCAGGGGAATGCTGAAAATTCGCCGATCCCGACGGGTAGTGACAAAAACTCAACTGGTGGAGGTGCTGGTGGCGAAGGGACAGGTAGAGGTGGAGCTTCGAATCCCCAGAATCTGGTGGTATTGTACCGCGTGACGCCATCTTATCCGCCAGGAGCTAAGGCTCGAGGTATTCAGGGCTGGGTGCAGGTCGAATTTACTGTGACCCCTGCGGGAACGGTTAGTAATGCAAGAATCGTGGACGCCAACCCTAAGCAAATATTCGATCAGGCAGCACTCGACGCGATCCAGCGCTGGCGATTCAAACCCGCCCTCAAAGATGGACAGCCGGTGGAGCAAAAAGCCACACTCAAATTGGTGTTTCGGCTCGAGGCAGAACGGTAAATCGACGAAAAAACCAATGTAGTAAAAATCTCCACAAATCTATCAGGGGTATATAATCAAATTGCCCACCATTAGGGCGGGACTATAATTTTTTAGGAGAGCCTTCATGAACAATATCCAAAAAATCCTCATCGCGAACATTGCATTCGCAGTCTGTGCACCTGCAATGGCCGATATTAAAATACCGAAAACCAAGGTCAACATGGAAACCTGTTTAAAAGCGGCTTTGGCAAAACGCGATGGCGAAGTTATCAAACTTGAGTTCAAAGATGAACGTGGCGTTCCCACTTACGAATTCGAAATTCTAGGCAAAGATGGCAAGAGCTGGGAACTTGAATGCGATGCCAACAAGGGCAAAATAACCGAGGAAGAACAGGAAGTAGAAAATGGTGACGATCCCTTATTCAAGGAAAAAACCAAAATAAGCTTAGAGCAAGCCAAGGAAATCGCCCTGAAAGCGCATGCGGGGGACATTGTAGAAGTCGAGTACGAAATCGAGTCCGATGGTAGCGCTTCCTACGAGTTCGACATCAAAACTGCCGACAAGGGTGAAATCAAGTTGGAAGTAGACGCCACTAGCGGAAAAATCGTCGAAGACAACGAGAAAGAAATCTACCAAATCGGCAAGGAATAAGCCGGACGAATTTTAAGATCAAATATAAACATGTCGCCATTTATGATGCATCCAAACCGGTTCAGATTGGATTTTTAGCTTCATATTTGGCGGCATATTTATTTGTAGTTGTTAAGGCTCATCTGACAGTCACTTATTTTTTAACCCTAATGCAGTTTCTACCCCGTTAACGTTTTTGAAATTCGCCCCTTCCAGATTGGCATTGCGAAAATCTGCTTCAGAGACATCGGCTCCATTCAAATTTGCCCCTGACAAATCCGCCCACCGAAAACGTACTTTAGACAAATTGGCTTTTTGTAGTTTTGCATATGACATGACGGCATGGATAAGATTAGCGCCGCTTAAATCGACTCCATTGAGTACGGCATTGTTCATTTCAACTCGCGCCGGCGCCATGCCTTGATTGGTCATGTCAGCTCCAAGATTTGCATCTTTCAATTTGGCGTTAGTCAGGTTGACGTTATTCAATAATCCGATGATACGGCTTCCAGTCAAGTTGGCATCGGTCAAATCGGAGCTATCCAATACCACTGCATACAAACTGGCACCGGATAAATCCGCCCGATTCAACATCGCTTTACGGATCTGGGCTCGATTGAGATTGGCTCCCTTTAGTTTCGCCTCACTGAGATTACATCCGTCCAGATTTGCTGAAAATAAATCTGCGCCCTTAAAATCGATCCCTGATAAATCCAAACCGGAAAGGTCTTTATTGTGGAATTTTGGTTGATTATTTCCAGCGCTGGCTATGGTCGCTATAACCTGCTCTCGAGTGAGTTCTGCCGCCTCACAGGACAAAGTAACCGGGTTGATCAATAGCAAACTGTAAAACACATAACATCTCATAAAAACTCTCGCCAATGTTTCTTAGATTTGGCAGTGTGGATGAAGACAGTTCACATGGCAATACTACTTCGTCACAAAAGGAAAAAGCCAGGTAGGGCAACATATTTTCCTTGCCCGATGTTCCGGTATTCGGGCATAGGCAAGATATTCATTTACATAATCCAACATTTTTTGACGCCCTGCCCCATCCATCTATTTATGCTGTAACCTCAAGGAATTAAGCACTACCGAAATCGAACTTAACGCCATCGCCCCCGACGCAATCATCGGGTTAAGCTTGCCCAGAGCCGCCACCGGAATAGCGACCGTGTTGTAGCCCAAGGCCCAGAACAGGTTTTGTTTGATGACGGTCAAGGTTTCGCCGCTCAGCTCCATTACGTCGGCAACTTTGCTGATGTCGCCACTGACCAGGGTAAGATCGGCGGTTTCGATAGCGACGTCGGTACCGGTCCCAATCGCAAAGCTGACATCCGCCGATGCCAAGGCGGGCGCATCGTTGATACCGTCGCCGATCATGCCTACCTTGTGACCTTGAGCCTGCAACGCGCGGACAATTTCGAGTTTCCGGTCCGGTTTGGCGTGGGCAATGAGGGTATCGATGCCTACCTGTCCGGCAATGTAGCGGGCGGTTTGCTCAGTATCGCCGGTGACCATTATCGGGTTGATCCCAAGCTTGCGCAGTCTTTCGATAGCTTTGTCGGCGTTTGCCCGCGGCTGGTCGGCGATGCCGAACAGTGCGGCCGCTTTGCCGTCGACGCTGACATAAACCGGGGTCTTGCCTTGTTCGGCTAAGGGCCGTTCGCGTTTACCCAAGTTTTTTAAATCAACGCCGGACTCTTCAAGCCACGATCGGTTACCAATCAAAACATCGCAGCCATCGACGCGGGCGTGAATGCCGTGGCCGGGAACGTTGGTAAATGCTTCAACCTTGACCGGGCTGACATGGCGCTCCTGGGCATAAGCAACGATTGTTTTCGCCAGAAAATGCTCGGAACCGGATTCAGCCGCCGCGGCCAAGGTTAAGATGCGTTGTTCGCTGTTTTTGGCAACGGTAATAAAATCGGTAACCTGAGGTTTGCCCTCGGTAATGGTCCCTGTTTTATCGAATACGATTGTAGTTAGTTTCGATGCCATCTCCAGGCTTTCCCCGTTACGGATGTAAACCCCGCGCCGGGCCGCCTGTCCGGTGCCGACCATGATCGCCATCGGTGTCGCCAAACCGAGCGAACAGGGACAAGCGATTAAAAGCACGGCTATCGCATTACTGAAAGCGGCTCTAAAACTCACGCCAACCGACAGCCAAGCCAGGAAGGTAAAAGATGATACCGCTATCACCGAGGGCACAAAAACTGAGGAAATACGATCCACGGTTTTTTGGATGGGTAATTTGGACGACTGGGCCTGATCGACCATATGAATAATGTTTGCCAGCACGGTATCGGTTCCGACAGCGGTAACGCGCATTTTTAGAACGCCGTTGCCGTTGATGCAACCGCCGACCAAATGGTGACCATGCTCTTTTACAACCGGCAGACTTTCGCCGGTTATCATGGATTCGTCGACCGTCGAAAGGCCGTCAATCACGACGCCGTCAGTCGGAATTTTTTCGCCGGGACGAATCAGCAATATGTCATTGACGTGAACCTGGTCAAGGCTAATCAGGACTTTTTTATTGCCGTGCATGACGGTTGCGTTTTGCGGCTGCAAATCGACCAGCGAGCGAATCGCTTCATGGGCTTTGCCTTTGGCTTTTTCCTCCAGGTAACGGCCGATCAGGACGAAGGCTATGATTCCGGTTGCGGAATCGAAGTACTGCCCCCGTTTACCGGCCAGCAGGGACGCCACGCTATAACCATAAGACGCGCCCACCCCTATCGCAATCAGGCTATCCATGTTGGTAGCTCGTTGCCGGGCCAGTTTTATCGCTTTGTCAAAGAACGGCCATCCTGCCCATAGCACGATAGGCGTGGCGAGCAAATGCTGCGCCCAGTGCCAAAACCGGGATGAAGGTGCGGCCATGCCGATAATCATAACCGGCAAGCTCAGCACGCCGGCCAACATTGCACGGCGGCGGGCGTCAGTCAAACGTTGCTTCTCTCGTGCGATCATAATTTGGCGCTGAGCCAAGCTATCAAGATTCTGCGCCTTATAGCCCATGTTACCAATTGTCATGCATAAACTTTCTTTACTGATTCGGCCGGTTACCGTGGCAGTTTCCGTCGCGTAATTAACCGTTGCCGAAGAAATACGCGGGTCCCGCTTCAACAGCATCTCGATTAAAAGAGCGCAGGATACGCAACTCATCCCATCCACACTGAGATTGAATTCCTGTTCGGCGAGATATTCATCGTAGTCAGTAGGCAGCAATTGCGACGTCTTATTGAGAGGGGATGCAGGGGATCTTTTGCCCAGATTCGCCAGTAACGCATCCAAAAGCGTGAACAACTTTGCGTTCGGCAGTTTATCGGGGTCAAAATAGATGACTATCGAGGCGATATCGGGAACTGTGCGAACTTTTTCGATGCCGTCCCGCTTTTGCAGCAGAATTTCCAGAACACAGGCACGCTCGGGATCTTTGAGTAAAACCGGAGCGATCACGCGAACTCGGCGATTCAGTGCGTGAATCACTTTTCCATGAGTTAGATTACCGGCATGTGAAGATTTCATTTCAGCGTCCCATTTGAGTGATGTGTCAGAGCTTTAAAACCGGCAATGCCTTTAAAAACAAGATAGTATCTTTGAATACTCCCTTGCTGCTTCATTCGTGTTGCTGAGCTTCGCCGGAAGCCGAAATGATGGATTTACGGTACTTGCATACATAATAACCCACCGCGAAACCTAGGCTGAAAAGCACCAAAGGGTGTCTGACGAATTTGCTTACAGCCGTTTTGCCTAAACCGGTTGTAACAGCACCCGTTGCGACACCTGCGGCAATTCCGGGAGCTTTCGAATGCTTTGCAGCCTGCGCTACTTCCCCACCCATTTTCAGCATCGATCCCATTCCGTCCACCATCATCTGGGAAGCTCCTTCCATCATGTTGCCCATTTTTCCCATTGAGGCGTCCATCATTTTTGCCGTTCCGGCATCGGCAACGGTCTTCATCTGACTGGCTACAGTCTTTGCGCCGTGTACGTGTGACATAACTTATTGCTCCTTTCACAAGTAGTTAAAAAAACGGATGCGGATTCTTCATCGAGCTATGCTCCCTTAACAGTTTAATTTTGGGGGTCCGTTCCTTCTTCCGCCTCCTGACTTTCTGCGATCAAATCTTTAATATTTTCTTTTTGTTTCAATACAAAATCCTTGCCTTGTTCAGCGGTTTTGCTGGTGATTAAAATGATCTCCTTACGATATTTATGTGTCAGAAAACCTGCTGCAATCCCAAAACCGAACATAACCAGCGGCTGTTTGGCTAATGTCTTCATGACCCCTTTACCGGTTTCTATGATTGTCGCTGCCGCCACGGCGGTCGCGACACCTTTAACGACTAACTCCCCTTTAGACGTTTGAGCGCCTGACACTGTCATTTTCTTCTTATCTTTTTCCATCTCGTTGGAATATACCTGTTCAGAAATGTGTTTCATCGAATACCCATATAATAATTAAAATTCATTTAAGACAATTTTCATATTCAAGTCAATTTATATTCAGTCTGCTTATCGATGATTAATTAAAACGGACAAACTAATTACATACTATACAATCTGAATTTAGGTAATTAATTCAAGATTAACAAATATAAAATCAATCACTGCTTGACCCCTAGAGTAAATATTTAATACCCTATATTTTATTTACATTTTCCAGCATTATTCATCTGATGCCAATCGCCTTCTATATTATCTGAAGAGCTTCACCTAATACTCAAAATTCCATCATGAACATTGAAAACGAGAATCCCCAGCCTAACCAAGCACATCGTCGTAACACCTTACGCACGGCATTAAAAAAGATTGCTGCAGTCACATTTGCACTCCTTGGCATTGGATTCATTCTTTGGCTCGATAGTTGGTTCATGAATCACTCCGACATGCCTAAACTCAGTCGCGACATGAGCTACGGGCTGTTGATCCTGATCGGCTTCCTGACCAGCTTTCACTGCGTCGGCATGTGCGGACCGCTGATTCTCGGCTATACAGCAAAATCAGCTACCACCGGACATAAATCCTATGGCACGCATATTCTTTACGGTATAGGTAAAACCACTTCTTATACACTTTTCGGCGCGCTGTTCGGCGCATTTGGTTCGGTCGTCGCCTTTACACCTTACACGCAAGGCGCGGTCGGCGTTGCAGCAGGGATTTTCCTTTTTCTGTTCGGCTTGCACATGCTGGAAGTGTTCCCGGCCCTGGACCATTTTCAGTTCAAGATGCCCGGTTTTCTGATGCGCTTTGTCAGCAAGGAATACAGAAAGCACAGCAATCCTTTCGTAATCGGCTTGCTGAACGGCCTGATGATTATTTGCGGGCCGCTGCAAGCCATGTATGTAATGGCTGCAGGCACCGGCAGCTGGTCGCATGGCGCGGCGATTCTGTTCTTCTTCGGCATCGGCACCTTGCCGTTATTACTGGGTTTTGGTTTTTTGACCAGCCTGTTGTCAAAAAATTTGACGCCGAAACTGTTGAAAGCCTCCGGAGTAATCGTTATGGCGCTGGGAGCTATTATGCTGAACCGGGGCCTGGCAGTTACCGGTACCGGCGTCGACTTCAACACCCTGGTTGCCCGCGTTTCGCAGCAATTGTCACCGACGGTCGCGGAAAGCCCTTCCTGCGATATTGAACAAACCATCAATATGGACGTCGTTAAAACCGGATTCACACCGAATAAATTTACACTGCGCAAAGGCATTCCGGTTAAGTGGGTAATCAATGCCAAGGAGTTGAACGAGTGCAACAAGGCGATTGTGGTTCCTCAATACGGGCTGGATATCAAGTTGCAACAGGGCATCCAGGTGATTGAATTCACACCTGTCGAGACCGGCGTAGTGCCGTGGAGTTGCTGGATGGGAATGATTCCAGGGACATTTATTGTCGTTGATGACGAGTCTACGCCTGAAGTGAATATAACGCCTGAAGCCCAGGAAACTCCAGTAACAGAAAGTGATTGGCAACACATGGTTCGGGAACTGAAGCAGTGGTGGCAGCGACTGGAATCTGCCTTCCGGGCAGATTCATAATTATGATTAAAATATGCCGGGAATCTATGCATTATTTGCCTGCTATTAAGTGAGAATTTTTAAATAATAGAAGTTTAGAGTAGATATATTTTTTCTTATTAAACTGTGTTATTTAACACAGTTAATATGTGATATAACCTAGTTTAAATACTTTCTATTTATTGCGTTTTATTTAATATGTTGATCAATAATAATTAAATATAATTGGGCATGCATCATGCCTATTAATTAAGTTAAGCTTAAATATATTTGAGATTTTATAATAATAGAATCTAATTTATTGCCATGCCTGAATCATTTACTCATAATCTAAAAATACGATAGATTGAATCGGCAGATTCAACTATCCGATACTACTCTCAGCCTCCCTGACCGGCCTGTCGAACTTTATTTGAAAACTCCTGATGAGAAATTCCTCGTTATTTTTTTTGTATTTGTCTAGCGGAGTCTTTTTGCTGGGCCTGCTGCTAGTGCATGCCTCTTTTAGCGCAAAGGCACGGCAGGCAAACCTCGAAGAAAAAGCGATGCTGGTTAAGACACTAAAGCTGACCGATCTGTGCCTGTTCACCGAAGCCCGCTATACCCGGCATTTGTCGCAAGCCGATTTGAACACTGCATTTCAGGACCATCCGTTGTCGCTGGAACACTTCCCGTCCGGTTCGTTTACCCAACCACCCGAAAGCATTAGAAAACTCCCATGAAAAACTGGATTGAAAAGCAGCGTTACATTATCGATTTCACTATCTCTTCATTGCTGCGCAGAAAAGTGAAGAACTTCGGTTTGCTGGCTTTATATACGCTGATCGTCTTCATTCTGGCCTCGACGATGTTTTTCACTTACTCAATCAAAAAAGAAGCCTCGCTTATCTTGAAAGGCGCGCCGGAGATAGTTGTGCAAAAAATCGTCGCCGGGCGACACGATCTTTTTCCGGTCAATTATATCGAAACCATTAAAAACATCCGTGGGGTAGCTTCTGTCGAAAGCCGGTTATGGGGTTATTATTACGACAGCCTTGTAAGCGCCAACTACACATTGTTGACGCCGCCAAGCAACGATGGAGTCAAACAGTCCGCCAAGACCACGGTGGTTGAAAGCGAATCCGGAGGGCAGCCGGCCAAACTCCTGTTTGAACTGGGCGGCGCTGTGCTTGAACCCGGAACATTGATCATCGGCAACGGCATCGCGCGTCTTCGCGATATCGGCAAAGGCGATTACATGCCGTTTCGCGCTTTTGACGGCAAAGTGATGAACTTCAGGATTGCCGGCACTTTGTCCTCTGAATCAGAACTGGTTTCATCCGATTTGATGCTGATTACCGGGGAAGATTTTAGAAAGCTTTTCGGCATCGACCAGAGTCATGTGACCGATCTTACCGTCGCCGTCAGCAATCCCAGTGAAGTTGCGATGGTGGCATCAAAAATAAAGAATCGCCTGCCCGATGCCCGGCCGATTATTCGGGACGAGATTCTGAGAACTTACGATTCCATCTTCAACTGGCGCGGCGGCATGATGATAGTCATTTTCTCCGCCGCCGTGCTTGCCTTCGTTATTTTCGCCTGGGACAAAGCTTCGGGCCTGAGCGCCGGTGAGCGGCGGGAAATCGGCATACTCAAGGCCGTGGGCTGGGAAACCTCGGACGTAATCCAGATGAAGTTTTGGGAAGGGGCTGTGGTTTCGCTGACGGCTTTTTTCAGCGGCGCGATTCTGGCTTATGTGCATGTCTTTTTTACCGGTTCCATTGTCTTCGAGCCGGCGTTGAAAGGCTGGTCCAGCCTTTATCCCAATTTTAAACTGACGCCTTTTGTCAATCTCGAACAGCTGACCACGCTGTTTTTCCTGACCGTGGTTCCTTACACCGTAGCAACTATCGTTCCGATCTGGCGGGCTGCAACCATCGACCCTGATTCGGCGATGCGATTTACTGGAGAATAGTCATGATCGAACTGGTCAATGTTAAAAAAGTATTTAATGCCGGCAATCCTAGCGAGTTTTCGGCGCTGAACAGTGTCAACCTGTTTATAGAGGAAAACCAGGTTACCGTGTTGAAAGGTCCCAGCGGTTCCGGAAAAACCACGCTATTAAGCATCGTCGGTTGCATGAGCCGTCCTTCTGCAGGGCGGGTAAAGTTGCAAGGACGTGAAATTACCAGCCTGCCGGAGCGGTTCCTGACCGATATTCGCCGCAAGACCTTCGGTTTCATTTTTCAGCAACCGAACCTGATCAAGGGAATATCGGTATTGGACAACGTGATGTTGCCTGCCTATCCGCTGGGAGAAAAACGGTCCCATCTGAAAATCAAGGCGATGAAAGGGCTGTGCGAGCTTAATATTGCCAACAAGGCGGCTTCAAAAGTGGAGTGGCTGTCCGGCGGGGAAGCCCAGCGAGCCTCGATTGTACGGGCTTTGATCAACGATCCGCACATCATTATTGCCGATGAACCGACCGCGCATCTCGATACCAAGCTATCGTACCGGTTCATGGAAATTATCGAAAAATTCAAAGCGGAAGGCAAAACCGTGATCATCACCAGCCACGATCCGCTGGTCTATGAATCCACGATGGTGGACAGGGTGGTTAAGCTGCGTGATGGCCAGATCGAGGATTAGCCGTGATTTTGCATCCCACCGTCATCGCCAACCTGCTGGCCGCTTATATAGGCAGCGGCATGGTTTTATACGCCGTATTTTACGGCGTACAGATATTAAGGCATTGGGATATACAAAGCGGCCACGAATTGCAGTTGGTGCTGGAGCGCAAAACCTACCTGATTTCGACGCTGCTCTCGTACGTTTTCGGCCTCCAATTGCTGTCGCTTTTTTTATATATATTTACCGCCGACAGCCTGACCCCGCTTTTTGTCGGCGCGATGTGTGCTGCGGGTACGTTAAACGTCGATAGTTTCGGCTATCCCACGCTGGTGCTGAAAATCTTCAACTTTATTCTGGCCGGTCTCTGGCTGGTTTTGAATTATGCCGACAACCAGGGTTACGACTACCCGCTGATCAAAAAGAAATACCTGCTGCTAGCGGTCGTCGCTCCCTTTATCTTGCTGGAGACAATTCTGGAGAGCGCCTACTTTCTGAGCATGAAAGCCGACGTGATTACCTCCTGTTGCGGCAGTTTGTTCAGCAGCGAGCGGGTAACGGGCATAGGTTCCGAAATTGCTTCGCTGCCTGCATTGCCGATGATGTGGATTTTTTACAGCACTATGTTCTGCACGCTGTTGTGCGGGATTTTCTTTTATATGAAGGGCTTAGGTGGCTACCTTTATGCCGCGCTGAGCCTGTTGATGTTTATCATCTCACTGGTTTCCATCGTATCCTTCATCTCACTGTACATCTATGAGCTGCCGACCCATCACTGTCCGTTCTGCATCATCATGGAAGAGTACAACTATATCGGCTACCTGCTTTATATACTCCTGTTCGGTGCCGTGGTGTCGGGAATTGGTGTCGGTGCATTGCTTCCTTTCCGCCAAGTGGAAAGCCTGCAAGCCATGCTCGGCGGGTTCATCCGTAATCTGGCCCTGACTTCCGTCATTTTATATGCAGCGTTTACCGCGATGGTCAGTTATGAAATTGTTTCCTCAAGTTTGGTTATTGCTTATGAAGTTGTTTATTAAACCGTTTCCCGCATATGTAGGGCGTGCCGTGCGCGCCTTAGCTCCCAAGGCGCGCACGGCACGCCCTACAGCTGATGTCCTTAAGCCGGAAATAGAAGAGAGAAACTTTTACCGGCAGCTATACACCAAAATAATACTTTGGCTGTTTCTGCTTTTTAGTGTGAACGTCAGCTTTGCCGACGAGCCCGAGGTGACTATCAAAAAATCCGACCGCTGCCCGGTATGCGGCATGTTTGTCTACAAATACCCGAAATGGGTCGCTCAAATCATGTTCAAGGATGGCTCGTATTATTTTTATGACGGCGCGAAGGATATGTTCAAGCATATTTTCGACACCGCGAAATATACTCCCGGAAAATCGGCGGAAAATATCAAGGCTATTTACGTTACTGATTATTACGAGGTGGAGTTGATCGATGCCAAATCGGCTTTTTATGTGCTCGGTTCCGACGTATTGGGTCCGATGGGCCATGAATTACTGCCGTTCAAGGATCGGGAGTCCGCGCAGGAATTTTTGGAAGATCATAAAGGCAAATCCATCATCCGTTATCAGGATGTGACGCCCGCCGTCATCGAATCACTGGATCACCGCTCATGAGAATAATCGCCTATTTACAACCATTGCTACTGGGCCTGCTGGTTGTTGCAGCGCTTGGCGGATGCAATAAGCGCACAGGATTGCAGACCGGAGACGCCGCCCCCAGCGCCACGCTAACCGACTTCCGGGGCAAATCCGTAACTCTGCCCGACGCGATCAAAGGCAAGGTCGCTCTAGTGCGCTTTTGGTCCATGGATTGCGGTTTCTGTGACAAACAGATTGTTTTGTCTTTGGAGACGCTTTACCAAAAGTACAAAGATCGGGGCTTCGTTCCGGTGGCAATCGATGAAAGCCGTATAGTCAAAACCGACGAACGTCTCAAGCAATTCGATCACCTGACCTATCCGATGCTGGTCGATGAATACGGTTTGGTAGCCAAGCGCTTTGGTGTCATCGGTCTGCCGACCACTTTCGTTATCGACGAACAAGGCATTGTCCGGGACAAGATTACCGGAGAAGCCGGTATCGATGAATATGAAAAACGTTTTACAACCATCCTATACAAAGGAGTTTTTTATGAAAACGGTCAATAAAATAGCGTTCATGCTGGTGATACTCCAGCTTACCTTGATGTTGGACGTAGTATCAGCTGAGGAGACGCACAAACGTGAAAGCTGCCGGGTCTGCGGCATGTACATCGACCGCTACCAAAAAAGTGCGGCGGAATTAGTCCTTAAAGACGGCACCATGGAGCATACCTGCGGCGTCGCCTGTATGCTGCGCGAAGTTGAGGATGCCGGCGGCCTATCCGCATTCAAGTCGGTCAAAGTGCATGATTGGGTCTCAGGCGAGCTGGTAGATGCTCAAACGGCCACTTACGTGCTCGGCAGCGAGGTGATTCCGGATATGGTTCCGAACTACATCGCTTTCGCCAAGCGCGAGGAGGCCGAAGCGTTCGCCGCCAAGCAAGGCGGCGAGGTGATCGACTTCAACATTGCCTACGATGACGTATCGCCGGTAGGTACGACCGCGCCGTTTCGGATTCGCACCGCGGTGACTCCGGGTAAGGGCAACTTCAGTGCCGGCATGGTCTACGGTTATACTGAAAAAGACGATCTCAAGATCGGCTCCAACGGTGTGGATCCGAATAGTTTCATCCATGGCAACGTAGCTCAGCCCAGAGCCCCGAAAGAAATGCAGGTCCAACAGCAAGCCTTAACGTTGAATTATTCGCCAACTGACAACCTCGCGCTGTTCATGAACGTGCCCTGGTTCGAAAAAAGGATGAGCGTCCTGACTCAAGCGACACCGGGAAGATTCGGGGAAACAGTCGATAACACCAATGGAATCGGCGATATCAGTCTTGAAGGACGTTACAATTTATGGCGCAGCACTCGCTGGGACAAGTTTGCCAGCATTCTGCTCGGCACCAGCTTGCCCACCGGTCAATTCAATGCCGCCCGCGATGCGACGACCGGCTTGATCTCCCAAGCGCCGGGGCTGCAATTGGGCAAAGGCACCGCAACCTTCACTGGCGGGTTGCTCTACTCTCAGCGCTGGAAGGACTTCTGGCTACATACAACAGCTCTTTATAATGTCAGCCCGGAAAATAGCGACAAGTTTGCATTCGGTGACGTTGCCAGTGCCGGTCTGGCCTTACACTACACGCCAAACTACAACCTGATGGTCGGTATCGAAATGGACGCCAGCTACAGCGAGAAAAATCAAGACCGTGGCAACAAAATCGGCAATAGCGGTGGCACCGTCACCAATCTTGCGTTTGTCTCCGACTATAGGTTTCTCAATGCCCTGGGCGGTAACTTCAAATTACGGGGCTCGATCGGCTTGCCGATATACGAGGACCTGAACTCCCAGAAGGCAAGAAATGCCAGAGGCCAGTTCGAGCAGGTTCAACTAGGTAACGGGTTCTTCGGTAATCTTTCCGTTATTTGGACTTTTCGGGCCGCCCCGGATTATTGACAGTGCAATCGGGCTGTTCCAGCATTAATTAATGTTGAATCGAATTTCAACAACCCGCAACACGGTATCCGGTCAATTCAATAAAACGCATAACGTGCCCTGCTCTACTGTCATTATATTAAACGTTGTAGGAGCGGGCCGTGCCCCCGATGAACGAGTTACAATTCTCCCAAATCTCGCGGGCCGCGGCCCGCTCCTACGATGGCATTTTGCATAACTTAATAGAAGCGCCCTACCCGACTTTGGCCCTATAACCCGCTGGGGAGTTTGCTGATGGTTAAACCCTTAATCCTAAAATTTTTATTCTGTCTGGCACTATGTTTTGCCGGTCAGGCGTTAGCTGTCGATCAAGCGGATCTATTGCCCGCCGATCAAGCTTTTCAGTTCACATCCAAAGTGAAAAAAGCCGACAGGCTGGTGCTGTCCTGGGATATTGCAAACGGCTATTACCTGTATCGTAACAAATTCAAATTTACCTCATTGACTCCCGGCATCAAAGTGGGAGAACAGAGCTTTCCTCCCGGCCATGCCAAGCACGATAACTTTTTCGGTGACGTGGAAGTTTTCCGGGATCATCTTGAGGTAGAAATCGCTGTCCAGCGTCAGGACCCGAAACTGAATAAACTGGAATTAGAAGTTAATTTTCAAGGCTGCGCTGATGTAGGCCTTTGCTATATGCCCGTTCAACAATCCGTTTCTTTCGATTTACCGGATGAAGATTTCAATTGGTGGGCAATAACTTCCGCTTTCGGCAATTTTCCGCCCTTTATCTCGGAACAGAATAGTATCGCCGCATCGATAGGGAACAGATCGTTGTGGTTGATTATCCTGAGTTTTCTCGGTTTCGGTTTGTTGCTGGCTTTTACTCCGTGTGTGTTCCCGATGATCCCGATTCTTTCCGGTATTATCGTCGGCCAGGGTAGTCGGCTGACCACCCGTATGGCCTTTATGCTGTCTCTGGCTTATGTTCTGGCTTCCGCTACGGCTTATACGCTTTTCGGTGTATTGGCCGGTCTTTTCGGCAGCAACCTGCAATCTTTTTTCCAAGAGCCCTGGGTGATTGGTGCTTTCAGCGGGATCTTTATTTTATTGGCCTGCTCAATGTTTGGTTTTTTCCCTCTGCAAATGCCTACTGTTATACAAAGCGGAATCGCAAAAATCAGCGCCAAACAACAAGGCGGGAGTCTGTTGGGTGCGGCAATAATGGGTATGCTTTCCGCTTTGGCGGTCGGTCCGTGCATTACCGCTCCATTAGCGGGCGCACTGATCTACATCGGGCAAACCGGTGATGCGATGCTGGGCGGATTGGCGCTGTTCTCATTGGGGATAGGCATGGGAATACCGTTGCTTATTATCGGAACTTCCGCCGGAAAACTATTGCCTAAAACCGGCATCTGGATGAATGTCACGAAGGCTGTTTTTGGCATAGGATTGCTGGCAGTTGCTGTGTGGCTTTTGGGGCGCATCCTGCCGCCGATATTGACTCAAATGCTTTGGCTGGCGTTGCTGATTGTTCCGCTGGTGTATCTGGGTTGGAAAAAGCTTTGGAAAGGAGCCGGATTGGTCGCATTGACTTATGGGCTTTTTTTACTGGTAGGCGTCTTCACTCACCAGCAACGCGACGCCATGCAGCTTTTGTGTACCGCCGCAATCGCCTGTGAAGAACAACCGTCGCTGCCGTTTCAAAAGATCACATCTGCCGATGAGTTACAGCAAATGCTGGCCGAAGCGCATCTGCAAGGGCGTGGCCTCATGCTTGATTTTTATGCCGACTGGTGCGCATCGTGCAAGGAAATGGCGCTTTATACGTTTTCCGACTCCGCAGTCAGGGAAGTTTTATCGCCGATGATGCTGGTACAGGCGGACGTTACCCAAAATTCACAGACAGATCGGGCATTATTGAAAAAATTTAACCTGCCTGGACCGCCGGCAATACTTTTTTTCGGCCCCGATCAACAGGAACGCACTGCTTACAGGGTGATCGGTTATTTGCAGAAGGATAAATTCCTGGACATCGTTAACCGGGTTTTTAATCGGCCGCTATCTTAGCGTTTAATCTTTATCCGCCGTTTTTTTCCGAAATCAAAGCCACAATTGGGAAATTTTCATTGAACATAATAGTCAAGCTTTTTATTGCCGGTTTAATTTTATTAGCCACTTTCGCTTTGACCTCAGCGGCCGTTGCCGAGGTTAATAAAGGCGTTGAATCTGCCGACATTGAAGCTTTTGTTCGCGATGGCTGCCCGCATTGCGCTAAAGCCGAAGTGTTTTTGCAGACCCTTAAACGGGAACAACCGGCTCTGAAGATCGTCATTCATGAAGTGTCGCATGATCCGGCGGCATTGGAGCAATTACAGCGTTTTGCTAAAAATCAAGGTACAAGTACCGTCAGAGTGCCCGCTTTCCAGGTCCGCGGCCAATTAATCATCGGCTATTCCGATGAGATAACAACTGGACAGCTGATTCGCGATGCGTTAACGCAGGCTCGTCCGGCTCAAACTGCGAAAATGGCCGACACTTCGGGCAGTTGCGAAGCCGAACAAGCATTGTCCTGTGAAGCTGTAGCGGAACCGACGGCCCCGCCAACGCAAACTTTTACCCTTGATTTTTTTGGCCGCAAATTGTCGTTGAATGAAGTCGGTTTACCGCTGTTTACCTTATCCATGGGCTTGTTGGACGGCTTCAATCCTTGTTCCCTATGGGTATTGATCCTAATCATTTCATTACTTGCGCCGATGAATAACAGGCCCCGAATGCTCGCTATTGCCGGCACTTTCATTGCTATTGAAGGCCTGGCTTATTTTATTTTCATGACAGCCTGGCTTAATCTTTTCTTGCTGATCGGCTTGTCCCGTATTTCGGAAATAGTTATTGCAATCATTGCCCTGTTGGCCGGCTTGATTAATCTCAAGGACGTCTGGTTTCATGGTTACGGCGTTTCACTGTCGATTTCAGAGAGCGCAAAGCCGTGTATTTATGCCGGAATACGGCGTATTCTCCACGCGCAAAATCTTACCGGCGCACTGGTTGGGGCGGTGATACTGGCTGTTTTAGTGCAGCTTGTCGAATTCATGTGCACATCGGGTTTTCCCGCGCTATACACGAAGATTCTGACGCTGAAACAGCTCGATACCATGAGCTATTACAGCTATTTGTTGCTTTACAATCTGGCTTATATGTTCGATGACGTTATTATTCTAGCGATAGGCGTCATCACCTTGAGCCAGCATCGGCTTCAGGAAAAGGAAGGCCGTTGGCTTAAGTTAATCAGCGGTCTGGTAATGGTGGGGCTTGGCATTTACTTGGTAATAGCGCCGGCTTGAATTATTAAATCGCCCTCAACAAGGAAGTCTTGTATAAAAACCGGGCGGAGTTTCCCAGCCTCATTATCCCCGACAAGAAAGCTTTGGAAACCGATCTCTTCCGCTTTTATCCAGCACAGCAATCGCTTCCTCGCAGCCGATTATATTTTCCTTATTGTTAAGGATATAGACGGCCAAACGCTCAACAGCCTGCCAATGAGCAGGCGAACTTATGAATTGAAAGGCTTGCTCAAACAGCTCAGCCATCTTTTCTTCATGGCGGCTTCTGGCCGGGATAAAAATATCCAAGTACTCATACACCTTTTCAAGATCGGATGTGCCGCCGTAATAATGCAAGGAATTGATGTTAACCAGCCGGGCATTGAACTGTTCATCATCACGAAGAGCCACATGTTTTGCTTCCGCCAAAGGCCCGATCAGCAGGTTAATCATATCCGCCTCAAAAGCGGTCTGATACGCATCTTGCTCAGCGGCTGAGAAATAATGGGTACTTTCAATCAACGCAATCGGTAGGCTGTGAATCAGGCGGCCTCCTTCCACGACTGCGGCAAAATGATCATAAGCTAAGCGACTATCCAAAGAACTGTCTTTTTGGTGATCCAACGCCTTAATGGTGATTTGAAAATACACAGGCGGCAGTTGCTTCTGTTTATTGTAAAGATAAATGGCGCTTGCGTGACCGGCCTCATGGAAGGCGATTTGTCTGAGCAAGTCTTGATCATCAACGGGGCAAGATATATCGGTTTGATAATTTCGTTTCATGATTCCACCTGTAAGCCAAAAAGATGCGGCCAGGGCTGCTGACCGCACACAGAGGAAGGACAGTTGAACTCTAGCCCCTTTAAATTTAGAGGGATTCGCAAGAGCTGGGCATAGTCTAGTGATTAAAATAGACCTTGAAAATGCGGCAGATTGACGCGCGCGACAATAAGCCGCAGAAATTGGCATGACATGTGCTTTATTATCAGGTTTGTGCTATGAAAAATGCTTCAAAGCCGCATCAATACTGGGATTAAACAAATCATAAAATGAATTATTAAGGCATTTCACATAGAAAAACAGGGCATATGCCCTATAACTTATTTGATTGAATAGCTTCTAAATAAACAACAGGACTAACATGACTAAATCAAAGCTCATTGATCTATTAGCTAAAAAATGGCCGCATTTAGAGCGAAAAGATGTGGAATTGGCGGTTGGCTGCATCATCGAACACATGAGTAAAGCGCTGATGGCTAACGATAGAATAGAAATCCGGGGCTTTGGCAGTTTTTCCTTGCATTACCATCCGCCTTTTACCGGCCGAGATCCCCGGTCGGGGGGAGAGTTGAAATTACCGGCCCGATATTCGCCCTATTTCAAGCCGGGCAAAGACCTAAGGCAGAGAGTGGATTTACAAAGAACCACGTGCCGGATTAAACAAAAGTCTAGCTTTTAATCAATGCGGCTTAAACGAAGATCTTGTGCGAGGCTCCGAAAATATTGCCGGAAAGCGGCGGACAAGGAATTTTCCTTGCCACCGCTGATCATTAGCGCAGTGCATTCCGGCTATTGTGTAAGTTAAAGCATAGCCACACTCCTTCAAAAATTATTGACTACAATTTTGCCGCCCGACATCACAAAATCCGGATATTCCAGTGTCTTAAAAGCATGAACGGGATCGCCTTTCACGGCAATCATATCGGCCGGCGCTCCGGATTGCAGGGTGCCCAACAACGGTATATTCAGATGACTGCCTGACTCGGATGTCGCACTACGCAAGGCGTCAATAGCTTGCATGTCAGTCATGCGCATTATTTCCATAAGCTCCTGCGCATCAATGCCCCAAGGAATATCGGGATGCGCAATTTCAGCGCCGTATAAAAACTTACCGCCCAATGCAGCCAAAGTGCGGGCATTGTCAGCTACAGCCGGACATTTCGACAAAATATCCAACGTGGTGACTGTTTTTATGTTCCGCTCCACTGCTTTTTTCAGCAAGGCTTCGGGAATAACGGAGCAAGGAATGTGCGCCCATTCATCAATGCCTGAGTCAACGGCAATCTTTGCGCCTTTTGCTTCGCCTATATGCGCCGTCACTTTACGCCCCTGTTTATGGGCTTCATCGACAATCGCCCTAACAATGTTTTCCGGCAATAAAGGCCGATTGTTTTTTGAATGAGGATGATCTTGACCTGAGTCAGTGTGATGATGCTCCGAAGCCCAAGGCGAGCCCGCCTCGCCGCCGGGTTCCAACGCGACCTTAATCACGACCGCGCCGCCGTGAATAAGCGCACGCACGGTTTCCCGCGCTTGTCGTTCTGTAGAAACGGCTATGGCGATATTTTCAGATCCCAATTCCGGAATCGGGTAACCGCCGGGTGCGGTAATAATCGGCCCGGAAGTCAGCACACGCAAGCTGCCGTCGCCGCCATAAGGCTTGTGCAATGGCCCGCCGACATCCCGAATCGTGGTAATGCCGTGCTTTAAAACAATATCAGCCGGAACGTGTTGAAAGCCAATATGGGCATGTAATTCGATAAAACCCGGCAACAACGTTGCATCGCCCAAATCAATGACTTTTGCAGTGCTGGACTTGAATGCTTCACGGGCGTCGATTTTGGCGATAAGCCCACCGACCACCAATACCGAGGCATCAGTCCTGATGCTGTTGCCGTCGAAAACCCGTGCGGCATGGATAAGAACGAGGGGTTGTTCCGATTCCTGGGCCATAACGTGGCATGAGACGCCGCCAGTTAAGGCTAAAAACAACAAAAGTTCGATTAGGAAAAGTATTTTCGTTATCGCGCGATTTTGCGTTTCATCTACTTTTAAACAGAGTGTGCGCATGTTCAATCAATAAAGGTGTTAGAAATGTTCAAAGCAAGCTTTGAACTCCGGGGTTTATGAAGGAGTCCAAAGCTTGCTTTGGATAATTGCCAAGCTACGACTAGCTGGAGCTTTCCTATCGCGCCTACGCGCCGCATGAGCAAAGACAAGAACGAAAGATAAGCAATTGATTCCGTTTACTTAAAAACTCCAATGTAGGGCGTGCCGTGCGCTCCTTGGATCTTCAAGGCGCGCACGGCACGCCCTACCAACTGAGCAGCTACGGTTAGTAAGTAATTTCTATACCGCCATAAAATGAAAGCGGCACGCCGGCATTCAACATCGCATCGGTCGCCGTTGCGGTATTCATGATATTGGTATTGGCAACGTATTTGGTATCCAACAAGTTCCGGCCTTCGAGAAATACTTTGTAATGATTATTCGACCAACCGGTACGCATGCCGAGCAAACCGTAAGAATCGATCTTATAAGTATTCGCGTAGTCTCCCCAGCGCTTACCGACCACATCGAAAGTCGGCCCGATAAAATATCCGCTCGCATGGTGATAAAGGGCTTCACCTTTTAAGAAATATTTGGGTGCCGCCGGTAAAGCGTTGTTCGCGTAAGTGCGGTCATTATCAAAACTGAAATCGTTGATCGTAAAGTTCAGCATCGGTTTGATCGTGTGCGTGGCTTTTCCATCCAGGGCAAAGCTGCCGCCGATTAAACCTTCAACTCCAGCATGAATGGTGTTATTGAAATTCGACGCAATAGCGGAACCGCTTGGAGGCGTAACGGACAGGATCTCGTTATTAAGCCACGAGTAATACAGCGACAAATCCCACATCACATTGTTTAAGCTGCCGAGTTTTTGATTGCCGCGTGTACCTATTTCGACCGATGTGCCTTCCATTGCCTTGAGACTGGTAGTGCCTGACCCGGCGGTAATGTTATCCGATATATTGTAGTTAGTCGGCGGCGCATATAAACGGCTGACGTTGCCATAAAGACTGGAACTTTTAGTCAAGTTATACATCAAGCCCAGACTCGGATTAATGCCCGCGTAGTCATTGCTGGGGTTGCCGCCCTGAGGATAAAAATTGGGTGTGGGCGCGAACAGAAAATTAGGTTGCAGATCTTGAGGAATCGGCAATCGTCTATTATCGACTGCACGGTGTGCAAACACGCCTTGCAACGCGGGCGTCAGCGTCCATTTATCGGTAATATGCCAGTGATCCTGGGCAAAAATTTCGATATTATCGGCTTTCTTGGTAATTTGATTGGTCATCGGCCCACGTATGCCGCCGTTATTGGTGTAATTGCCGCCTTTATCTGAATTGGTGCCGAAATTCAAACCCAGCAATAATTCGTGGCTGTCCAGGCGCAGATTGTAGCGGGCCGATGTGCCCCAGTCCTGCTGATTGGAATCGACCAACAGGCTGAACATATCGTTCATCCCGCCGTTAACATTCGGCAACATCACCTTATCGACAATAGGATGATAAAGCTGCTGGTTTTCAAAAGAGAAACCGATGTCCAGGGAGCTTTTGTTATCAATAGTCCATGTAGTTTTGTTGGCGACACGTTCAGTCTCGGCATTCAACTGATAATTGCCGCCGACTGCCTGTGCATTGGCTTGGTAAGGATCGGCGTTGAACTGTGCTCGCGTCAACTGCCCCGGCAACTGCTGATTATTTTTAATGTAGCTGACAAAAGTGCGGTTTACGATGGAATCGGAGATTTGCCAGCCGAAGTTGCCGTATAAGCCGAATCTGTCCTGCTTGTTATGGTCGCGGAAACCGTCCCATTCTTTGCCTTCGACGGTCAACAAGCCGTCGAAACTATCATTAAAAACCTTGCTGACCATTCCGCGGCCGAGGAACTGGCCGAAGCTTCCGCCGCTGAGCGCAAGCCTCGCGGTCGGACTGTCATGAGCGGTGGGCGAAGTAAAATCGATAGCGCCGCCCAAAGTACTGGCGCCATACTTAAACGCATTGCCGCCGCGTGCAACGGTGGCAAAACTTGAAGCCAGCGGATCGATCATGCGGTTGTGGTTGTTGCCATCAGCGGCTGTGACCGGCAGTCCGTCTTGCAGCAATTTAACGCCGCTACCGGCAAAGTTGTTGGCGTCCAGATTCGAACCGCGGCTGGTAATAAATACTTCGTCGTTGCCGCTTTGGCTAGTCGCCCAAACGCCAGGCACATAACGAAAAAAATCCGCCACACTGGATACGTTACGGTCATGCAAATCGTTGATATTGACCAAGCTGACGCCGCCCGGCGAAACAGCAACTTCGGCACTTGCAGCGGCGAGTTTATGGTCACTTTTTTCCGTTACTTCCATTGTTTTAAGTACGACCGGGGATTGTGTTTTGGTCGGTTTTTTCTCTGCATTAACTGTTTTCGGCGGCTCTTTTGCTAGTGCTATGGAGCTGTAATTAAACAATAAAAAGGACGTAAACAGTGGACCGCTTAACTGTAAAAGCGTAACAGGCCGATTGAAGGGTAAACACTTCATAATGATTCCAACGTAGTCAAAGAACACACCTCAGTATTGGCTGAGAATTTTTGATTCGACAGTCAAATCAACATTTAGATTTGGCTTGAATATAGTGCGAAGATACTACCCAATACCGGCAGCGATTTCCTCGCGCATTCATATGGCAAAAGGAGTATTTCTTATGCCATAAGTAGGATTGCGCGATATGCCTTGGTTTCTTCAAGTTAGTGTGTGATATGACCTACTATTCAACGAAATGTGTTTTATTGCTCCCGAAAGCAAGCCTTAAGGCTTTGAAAACAATACCGTAACAAGTCAAGGCGTAGTTTGTGCTTAATGGTATGGATAGTTTTATAATCCAAAAGCAAGACAGGTAATAATGGAAACAAAGCAAGCAACAAGACGATGGCGCATAAGCAGCGACGAACTAGACTTCCACCAACAAAAAAACTGCCTGTATCAATCCTTACCGGAAAATTTAGGTGTGGGACACTCAGCCATATTCCAGATTGATCAAGACTTAAGCTATATAGAAACCCGTTACACGCCGACGAAAGACCTCGCTGTTTTGAACCGCTTAGAATATCAGGAGCCGCGATTGGTGGTTACACTAGGCTTAAAAGGACAATCCCGTTTTGCCGGAAATAGCGGTGATGAACTTGTTTTTAACGAAGGCTACACCTCTATAACAACAATCCGATCAAGCATTGGCGAACGACAATACCAGGCGCATAAACCAACAATGCAACTTCGTTTCTGCATGAATAAAAATTGGCTGGACAGGTATTTTGGTGAAAATAAGTCAGCACAGTTGTTTAGCAATAACGGCATGCAATTATTAAGCTATCGGCCAATCTCTCCACAAGCATTATTCGCCGCGCAACAGTTATTGAACGGCAACGAATCAAGGACTACAAACCGGATATTCATGCATGGACAAATCATGTCCCTGCTGGCGTTTGAGTTAGGCCATCTGGGTAAAGACAATCGTCAGAACTCAGCGGGATTTAATCAAAAAGACGCCGCTATCGCAAAATCGGCACGGGATATTTTATTTAATGAGTTCAAGAACCCGCCGTCAGTGGAAGAACTGTCAAAGCGGGTGGGTACCAACCAGTTCAAATTAAAAAAATTATTTCATCATTTTTTTAATAACACGCCTTATGGTTTGCTGTTGGAAATACGGATGAATAATGCCTATCAGTTGCTCGAATCGAAACAATGTCAGGTGGCTATTGCCGCAGACTTGGTGGGTTACAGCCATGCCAGCAACTTCAGCGCTGCATTCATAAAATATTTTGGAATTTCACCCAAAGCCATCTCAAAAAATACCAAGATAACTCACAACAAATAACTAACGCTCCAGAGTTCAGTTTCTCCCTATAGAACAGCTATACGCCATTCATTTAAAAAGCCTTAAAACCACAGCATCCAAAGGCACAGTCCTTTACCTATTAGATTATTGATTTTTGCCTCCTGCCTATATATTCCGGTAAGAAGGGGCGTGCTCATCAAAAGAATAGCCGCCCAACACTTCCTGCATGAAAAAACGATCCATCATCCTGTTCTACTCGGTTTGGCAGATGACTTTACTGTTATTCATTCCTACGATACTTCCATGAAATGTATTTAAAGCTACAATAGTTTTTTATTAAAAGCCCAAGCACAGATGGATGTACAGAAGAAAGAATGAAATTCCTGATTATTGACGATGATGTCGTTGAGCGCTCCCTGACCAAGGAAACGTTGCGCAATAAATTCACCCATGCGGATATCGTTGAGGTCGGCAGTCGCGAGGCCTTTGATGAAAAAATGACAGGAGCCGATTTTGATCTGGCGATTATCGAATATAAGCTCGGCTGGACGGATGGATTAACTTTATTTAAGGAAATCCAATCCCGCTACGTTTATCTACCCGTGATCATGTTGACCGGCTATGGCAACGAGGATGTAGCGGCGACCGCAATCAAGTGCGGCATGGCGGATTATGTCATCAAGTGCAATCGCCATTCTTTGCCCGACGCGATAGAACAAAGCCTGCTCGACGCAACAAAAAGAGATTATTGTAAAGAGGGAAACAAGGATGCTCTGTTATGTGAAAGATGGGATCTTGCTATCTCCCGATTGACATCCGATTTCGCTTACTCGATGCGTATTTCGCCGGATGGCAAACCGATATTCGAATGGGTCACTGAATCTTTTAAACGATTTATCGGCATCAACGGCATCCCTCATCGCGAGTTAGATGAACAGATTCGCGATTGGGACTTACCTATCCATCCTGATGATCTATCGATTGTTCAACATCGGTTCGAGAAGCTGCTGGAGGGTTTTGAAGATACCTCAGAGTACCGGATTATCACTAACGAGGATAAAGTATTTTATTTCAGCGATCATGCATTGCCGATCCGCGACTGGAGAAGCGGCAAAGTGGTCCGTATTTACGGCGCTATACAAGATATCACCGGTCGTCGTAACGCCGAAGACAAATTGAACCTGATACAGCACGCCATCGATTCCAGTATAAACGGCATTATCATCACCGGTCTGGCTGATACCGACTATGCCATTGTTTACGCCAATGCAGCTTTCTTACACATGTCCGGATATTCCATGCAGGAATTGTTAGGCCGTAATTGCCGTATTCTACAAAATAACGACAGGGAGCAACCGAACATTGTTGAATTACGCGCTGCCTTGGAAAGTTATCGCGATGCTTATGCGATTTTGCGCAACTATCGCAAAGACGGCAGTCTGTTCTGGAATGAAGTTTATATCTCGCCCATACGCGATAAAAGAGGCCGGATCACTCATTACGTCGGCGTGCAAAACGATGTGACTCATCGTATCGAAATGGAAGACTCGCTGAGTAAAAGCGAAGCGAGGATGCGCTCTATTTTCAACAATGTATCTGATGGCATCATCATTATTGATGATAATGGCATCATTGAATCGCTTAATCCGTCTTTTGAAAGGCTTTTCGGTTATTCCGCCGAGGAATTGATCGGTCATAGCATTAACAATTTAATGCCCGAACCCGACCGAAGCCGCCATCATTCTTATTTAACAAACTATCTGAACAGCGGCAAAGCTAAAATAATCGGCATCCGACGTGAGATAAACGGACTCAGAAGAGACGGTTCTGTTTTTCCGATGGAACTGGGCGTCAGTGAGTTGTACGTCGATCAGCGTCATTTTTTTATCGGCACCGCGCGTGATATAACGGAACGCAAGCATACAGAAGAAGCTTTGCGTAAAAGCGAGGAGCGCTATATGCTTGTCGAACGCGCAATCAATGACGGCATTTGGGATTGGAATATCCTTACCGGCGAGAGCTACCATTCGCCACGTTGGCTGGAACTTTTGGGATATCAGGAAAGTGACTTGCCCGGCGCCTCTTCCAGTTTTTTCGATCTTGTCCATCCCGATGACAAGGCTGTCTTCTCTGAGGATTTACGTCGGCACCAGCAGGGAAACGCTCCGTTCTGCGCAGAAATCCGGTTGCGCCATAAGGATGGCAGTTACCGATGGATACTTTCACGAGGCGATACTATCCGCGATAAAAGTGCCCGTGCGGTACGCATGGTCGGCTCCATTATTGATATTACCGACCGTAAACAGCACGAGGAAGCGCTACGAAATTTATCCAGTCACTTGGTGTCGGCACGGGAAGAAGAAAGAACGCGAATTGCACGGGAGGTTCATGATCAATTGGGCAGTATTCTGGCAGTTCTCAAAATGGATTTAAGCTGGTTAGCTAAACAATTGCCGGAAGATTTGCTCAACTGCCATAAAAAAGTCGCTGCAATGAATCGGCATCTTAAAGATGCGATTCAGTCAGTCAGAAAAATCATTACCGATCTCAGACCGAGTATTTTGGATGATTTTGGCTTATTAGCCGCCATAGAATGGAAAATAGATGAATTTAGACAGCAAACCGGTATGCAATGTGTTTTAACCGAACCGGAAGATGATATCGTGATGGATAAAAACAGGGATATCGCAACTTTCCGGATTATGCAGGAAGCATTAATTAATATTACCCTACATTCCGGAGCTACCAAAGTAGCTATTGATATTGAAACTGGTGCAAATAAATTGATCATAAAGATAGCCGATAACGGCTGCGGTATGACGAAAGCACAAATGCATAACTCCGGTAAATACGGCATTCTGGGCATGCATGAACGCGTACGTCATTTTGGGGGAGACCTCGCAATCGTCAGTAGCCCCGGAAAAGGAACCACACTGGTATTAAACATGCCTCTAAACTCACCCGAAAGCGGTCGCTATAATGATTAAAATAGTTATCGCCGATGATCATGCCATCGTCAGAGAAGGATTGAAGCAAATTCTCTCCGATGTTCCCGATATGGAGATATTCGGCGAAGCGAGTTCGGGTGATGAGGTGCTAAAGTTTATTCGGGATGAGGGCTGGAATATCATGCTGCTCGATATCGCCATGCCGGGTAAAAACGTGCTGGAATTGATCAAGCTGGCAAAGCATCAATCTCCGCAATTGCCTATCCTGATTCTAAGCATGTATCCGGAAGATCAATACGCCATCAGAATGCTGCGCGCTGGCGCGGACGGCTATCTCACCAAAGAAAGCGCGCCTGAGCAATTGGTGTCAGTCATTCGCAAGGTTGCCAAAGGAGGAAAATATATAAGCCCGACGATGACTGAAAAACTGATTGCGGAATTGAATCCAAACCAGGAAAAACTTCTGCATACCACGCTAACCGACCGTGAGTTTCAGGTTTTTCGCGGCATATGCGAAGGTATAAGCATTACTGATCTGGCCCGGCATATGGCGCTTAGCGTCAAAACAATCAGCACCTACCGAAGCCGCCTGATGACAAAAATGAACATGTCTAATAACGCCGAAATCATCCATTACGCGATTAAGAATAACTTGCTCAATTAAAGCTTCGCAGGGTTTGCCTATTGTCCTGACCTGCCAGTGATTGGGCCACGGTAACAGCAACGCAGACTGATGCGGATAACATCCCTTATGCTATGTAGGTAATATCCTACAAAATATCTCCTGTAAACCTTATACGTTTTATAGCACTCCACTGATTTCTAACGTCTATGATTTCCGCAATAATACGTTGTCACTTATTAGAGAATCGTTTCATTCATGGATGCACCTTTTAAGCTTGGTCAAAATAACATGGCCGTGTTATTGGATGTTCATGACATCCTGATGACCTGGAATACCGACGAAACCCTGGTATTACAACGAATTTGCGATAAATTATTATTCTCCTCTATCTCCTTTGACCTGTTCTGGGGCGGATTGATAGGACAGGATGCCGCGCTATCAGTAGCGGGGGCTGCCGGCAGCGGAGCCGAACATATCCATGGTATAACGCTGGAGTATAAAGATACCTCCTTAAATGTCTCGCTCAGGCAATGCATCGACACCCTTTCCCCCGTTTATTTATCCGATGGCTTAACAGCATTAAACACTCGATTAGCTGATGCATTGCTACCGAAAAGCCGGCCATCATCCGTTAATATGTCTCCATTGACACTGGAGAACCGTTGTATCGGCGTACTCTGAAATAATTCCCGATAGACAGGTTGAAAATTGATCATTCATTTATCTCCGACCTGGCAAGCGCCCCAAATAATGCGGTCCTTACTGCGATGGCGCATAGTTTGGGATTAGAGGTCATTGCAGAAGGTGTCGAAATAGTCGAGCAATTAAAATTTCTGAACATGCATGACTGTAACGATGTGCAGGGCTATTTGTGGGCTACCCGGTTCCTGCTAAAGAGTTTACTCAGCTATTACACAGATTATCCTCCGAAGAATCTGCATTAATAAAGACGCTTCATCCAAGCGGAAGTATAGGACCAAACAGTGATAAAACCCGTTCCGCCAGGAGGCAGGGTTAGCTCTATCTACAAAGGTAAAAGTTCAATCAGTTTCAACTTCAAACACCGGCGCGAGGGAAGCCGGCGAATATAACTATAAATTAACCCTCGACAAAAACTTAGAAGATAACCCATGAAAATTAATATGCCGGTAACCAACGTGGAATTCACTCTTATGGAGAGTGATTGCATTGTTTCAAAGACAGACCTAAAAGGGGCTATTACCTACATCAACGAAGACTTCATCAGAATCAGCGGCTTTACCAGGGAAGAGTTGATCGGTGTCTCGCACAATGTTGTGCGCCATCCGGACATGCCGACCGAAGCCTTCGAGGACTTGTGGAAATCGTTAAAAGCAGGCCGCCCCTGGACCGGGCTAGTCAAAAATCGCTGTAAAAACGGCGATTATTACTGGGTGTTAGCCAATGCCACCCCTGTATACGAAAACAACCAGCTGGTCGGCTATATGTCTGTCCGTAGCAAACCTATTCCGGCACAAATCAAAGCGGCAGATAATGCCTACCGGCAATTTCGTGAGGGCAAAGCCGTCAATTTGAAAATACAGGACGGAAAAGTCGTCAAATCAACTTTGTTTAGAGGAATTAATGTGTTTAAAAATCTCACCATCAACGCCCGTTTAACTACAGTTATCGCCATCATGTCGATTCTGTTATTGATCGTTGGCGGAATGGGCTTGTTCGGCATGAGTAAAGCTAATGACGGCCTGCGATCGGTGTATGAAGATAGAACCATTCCGATGAACCAGATTGCCACTATCCAAAAATTGCTGTTAACCAACCGGCTACGCATTACCGCCAGCCTATCCACCTCGTCAGTCGAAGAGGTCAAGAAAAATACGGCTGAAGTGGAGCAAAACATCCAGGAAATCACCAGGATCTGGTCAGCTTATATAGCGACCTATTTGACGCCGACAGAGAAAGTTTTGGCGGAAAAATTCGCAGTGGATAGAAAGCATTTTGTGGCGGAAGGCCTGAAACCGGCTATCGAAGCCCTGCGCGCCAGTGAATTCGCACAAGCTAACAAGATTATTGAAGAAAAAATACGCCCTCTCTACCAACCGGTAGGCGAGGATATTCAGAATCTTTTGCAGTTGCAGCTTGATGTCGCCAAGCAGGGGTTCGAGGTAGCCAACTCGCGCTATAACAACATCCGCAATATTTCCATCGGCTTGATCTCGGTGGGTATCGCGCTGATTCTTGGGTTGGGTAGAACCATGATTCGCTCCATTGTGCGTCCGCTTAACAGCACCATCGAACACTTTGGCCAAATCTCTCAGGGTAATTACAGCAACGCTATTGAAATCGAACGTCAGGACGAAATCGGCAAAGTGATGGAATCTCTTAAATCGATGCAGACCAGGCTCGGTTTCGATGTTGCCGAGATCAAACGTATCTCCGATGAGAATCTCCGTATTAAGATTGCATTGGACAGCATCTGTACCGGCGTGATGATTGCGGATAATACCCGCAACGTCATTTATGCCAACAAAGCGGTGCTCAATATTCTTGGTAAAACCGAAGCGGATATTCGTCAGATCGTGCCGAATTTCTCTATTGCCGATTTGCAGGGTACAAATATTGACGGTTTTCACAAGAATCCTTCGCATCAGAAGCAATTACTCGCCACTTTAACCGACACCTATAAAGCCAGTATATTGCTCGGCGACCGTACCATGGTGGTGACTGCCAACCCAATGGTCAACGAACAAGGACAACGGCTGGGCACGGTGGCGGAATGGATGGACCGAACCGCCGAGGTAACGGTGGAAAAAGAGGTAGCAGACTTTGTGGTTGCCGTTACTATGGGCGACTTTAGCAAACGTGTTGATTTAACCGGCAAGGAAGGTTTCTTGCGTGAGTTGGGTGAAGGCTTCAACCAGCTTCTGCTCGCCAGCGAAACAAGCCTCAATGAAGTGTTGCGAGTACTTGACGCCTTATCCCGCGGCGACCTGACCGAAACCATCACTGCCGACTATCAGGGTACTTTAGGGCAACTCAAGGACAGCTCCAATACCACGGTAGAAAAACTCAAAGACATCATTAGCCAAATCAAATATGCCACCGACAGCATTAACACCGCATCCAAAGAAATTGCCTCCGGTAACAACGATTTGTCGCATCGTACCGAGGAGCAAGCCGCCAGTCTGGAACAAACTGCGGCCAGCATGGAAGAACTGACCTCTACTGTACAAGCCAATAGTCAAAACGCCAAACAGGCAAATCAGCTTGCCGCTGCCGCATCCGATATCGCCAGTAAAGGCGTCGAAGTGGTTGGCCAAGTGGTTCGCACCATGGATGACATTAACGATTCTTCACGCAAGATCGGCGACATTATTTCGGTCATCGACGACATTGCTTTCCAAACCAACATCCTTGCCCTCAACGCCGCCGTCGAAGCCGCGCGCGCCGGTGATCAAGGCCGAGGCTTCGCTGTAGTGGCCGTAGAAGTGCGTAACCTTGCGCAACGCGCCGCCACGGCTGCCGGGGAAATTAAACAGCTGATTGATGATTCGGTCGTTAAAGTTGCCAGCGGCAGTAAGTTGGTCACACAAGCCGGGCGAACCATGGAAGAGATCGTCAATTCGATACGCGGCGTTACCGTGATGATGTCTGAAATCAATGCCGCCTCATCGGAACAAACAGCCGGTATCGAGCAAGTCAACCAGGCCATCGGTCAAATGGATGATGTCACCCAGCAAAATGCCGCACTGGTAGAACAAGCCGCCGCTGCTGCGGAATCCCTGGAGGAACAAACGCAAAACCTGTCGATCACGGTAGCGCACTTTAAAGTGGACGATTACTCTAACCATGCATCTCAAATCAGACCTGCCGGTTCCTTTCGTTCAGCGCCGCCACAAAAAGAAACGGCACTGCCTAGAACCAAACCAGCAACCTCGATGGACGAAGGAAGTGCCATATTGCACAAGCCATCGCAGACGGCAGTCAAACCTAAACCGGTCCTGCAATCTATTAGTGATGAGTGGGAAGAGTTTTAGTTGTCCAATATCGAGCAACTTGAAGATGAGATAAACCAGAAAATAAATGAATTAAGCGAAAGTTTTAACATTCAATATTTGTTGCGTGAAAAACTTAAACTATCCGGGATAAAGGCTAATCCTTAAAAACCAACAAACTCAACCCCGATAGCCGGACTGATAAATTCATCAACTCTTGTTTACGATACAGCATAAATGCCAATGAATATTTTCATGTCACTGTTTGACGCCGTAGGAAGCTTGCTGCCACACATCCCTGTTTAAAAAACAGCATCTGCTTTATGGTCCGAAGATGGCATATCCTGCTGAGGCATATTGTCAATTCCAAACCCGCAATATAAGAATATTTTATATATAGATCAAACATATAAGTAATTTTCCTCGCTGTCAGCTCAGATGCGGAAATGCCCATGTCATCATAAAGAAATATTAATGTAATAAAAGCCCTCTATGCTGCTGTTAACTCCAACATGCATAGAGTTCTATCAGATGCCAGATCTACGCAAAGAAATAACCGCCATCCTCGATGACAAGTTATTAACGCCGCATTTCCAACCTATTGTTTGTTTGACTCAAAAGAAAATCATGGGCTACGAAGCGCTAATCCGTGGACCCTCCGATAGCCCATTGCATAGCCCGTTTAATTTATTCACCACTGCCGAGCGCTATAATTTAAGCACTAGGCTGGAGTTTCTTTGCCGGGAGATAACGATACAACGCTATGCCGAGTTGGATATTAGAGAAAAGCTGTTTATCAATGCCAGTCCTCTAGTGCTGTTGCAACCGGAGTTTAAAAAAGGCGAAACACTCAGGCTGCTCGATCAATACGGTGTTAACCCTCGGGCGGTGGTCATTGAGTTAACAGAACACAAACCGGCCGATAACTACGAAATCATGCGCGCATCGGCCAAACACTATCGAAGCATGGGCTTTGAAATCGCGCTTGACGATTTGGGCGCCGGTTATTCAGGATTAAGACTGTGGGCGGAACTACTGCCCGAATACGTAAAAATAGACAAGCATTTTATTCACGCTCTGCATAACGATCAGGTCAAACTTAATTTTGTCCGCTCAATTCAAGGCATGGCGACTTCTCTTAATTGCAATGTCATTGCGGAAGGCATCGAAACAGAAGAAGAATTTAAAGCTATCGAAAAACTCGGCATTCCCCATGCCCAAGGTTTTTACTTTGCCAGGCCGACCGCTATCCCGATAGAAAAGATCGACAGTTCGCTATTTACTGTCAACTACGCTAAAAGCTACAAAACAGCGCCATTTAATAACGCCACCACAGCCGTTCATATCATCAGGGACATTACCCCTATTTCGGCAAAAACCAAGATTAGCGATGTGATGTATCTGTTTCATCACAATAGTGAGCTGACCATATTGCCATTGGTTGATGACAATATCGCATCGGGCATTATTTTTCGTGACAAATTTCTTACCAAATTGTTCTCCAGTCGATACGGCATTGACCTGCACGGGAAAAATTCCATAAAAACGTTTGTTGATAACACCCCGTTATGTATCGATAAAAACATGCCTATCGATTTGGTCAGTAAACAGCTGACATCGTTAATGACCAATGATTCGGCTTTTATCATTACCGATAACGGCGAATATATGGGCATAGGCACGTTGCTGGATTTACTCGCCGAATTTACCCGCCAGCAAATTGATAACGCCAAGCATGCCAATCCTCTTACGCTATTGCCCGGCAGTGTGCCGATCAATAACCAGATTAATCAATTACTGGCCAACAAAATACCCTTTAGCTTCGGCTATTTCGATCTTGATAACTTCAAACCCTTTAATGATGTTTACAGTTACGATGCCGGCGACGACATCATAAAAGCGGTTGCTAATACGCTGACTCACTGTATTCCGGCAGAGAGCGGTGTGGTAGGCCATATAGGCGGCGATGATTTTATAGTGATATTCACCTGCGACGACTGGTTAAGGCGTTGCCAAAACATATTGGAAACTTTTAAAGACATCGTACCGGTATATTACCGTGACGAGGATGTAGAAGCCGGCGGCATTCATACTGAAAACAGAGTCGGAGAAAAATGCTTTTTTCCGCTGGTCAGTCTGTCCATCGGCCTGGTAGACCCCGTATCGACCAGTCGGTGCCACTCTCATGTCGATATAGCCGATTTAGCGTCTGAAGCAAAAAAAATGGCAAAAAAAATTCCCGGCAACAGTTTATTTATTAATCAACGAAAGACTGTAAAAAAACCGGGAAATCCTCAACCCGTTCCATATAGTTCAGCAACCAAACTGCATGCGGTGAAATAGTCCCTGATACATCGTCTCTAGCGCCCTATATGGGTAAAAAAGCGTCACTTTACATAAAACGCACACTCGAAAGGTTATCAAAATGCTTAAATATATCAACTTCAAAGCCCGTATATTGCTCGGTTTCCTTGCTATCATCAGCTTGATGACGATCATTTCCGCATCAAGCCTGATTAATTTATCCAATACAGAGCGCGACCTGAATGAAATAAACGATAACCTGCTGCCCAATGCCCTGCTGATGGGACAAATGGCGCGCGATATTGTGCTGGTACAACAATTTTTAACCAATGTATCGGCCAGTCATTCTCCACAAGGCTATCAGGATGCGGAAAAATCCGCCCAGGACTTTAAACAGGGATTGTCGCAGTTCCGCCGGAATTTTATCGGCAATGCCGAAAAAACAAAGGAATTAGACATACTTGAGGCAAACTTCGGCCTGTTTTATGAAGATGGCAAGCGCATGGCCGCGTCTTACGTCAATGAAGGCGTGAATGCCGGAAATGCGGCCATGCAAGAGTTTGATCACCAATCGTACAATTTGACATCGCAAATAATCAAACTCAGGAATACTGAGATAAACGCCGCCAAGTATCGTGTCACCCAAAGTACCGAAGTTACAACTCAGGCCTCTTCAATCCTCTGGGTCATGTCTCTGGTAATCATCACCTTGGCGCTGGGCATCGCTTTGTTTTTAACCCGCCATCTCAGCAAACAAATCGGCATTGATCCCTTGTATGCCAAAGGGATCACTAAAGAAATTGCCGCAGGTGATTTGTCCCGGTCTATCCACCTGGATGCGGACGACAAAGACAGCCTGCTACATGCGATAAAAAACATGCAGCAGAAACTGCTGGTCCGCAGAACCGCAGAGCATAAAGCCGCTGAAGAAATCATGCGCCTCAAACTTGCTCTCGATAGTATCTGCACCGGCGTGATGATTACCGATAACGACCGTAACATTATTTACGTCAACAGTTCGGTAACCAATATTCTTAGTAGAATCGAAGCGGACATTCGCCGGCAATTACCGGGGTTTTCTATTACCGATTTGATCGGCACTAACATTGATGCTTTGCACAAAAAACCGACGCACCAGGCCAGGCTGCTCTCATCTTTAACCGGCGCCTATAAAACCGGTGTGCTGTTAGGCGACCGCGCCATGGTGATGACGGCCAATCCAATCGTTAATGAACAAGGCCAACGGCTGGGCACTGTCGCCGAATGGCAGGATCGCACCGCTGAAATCGCCGTGGAAAAAGAACTGTCCGACTTTGTGCTTGCCGCGACCAGGGGCGACTTTAGCAAGCGTTTCGATTTACAAGGCAAGGAAGGCTTCTTGCATGAGTTGGGAGCTGGCCTCAACCGGCTTCTAGATGCCGGCGAAACCGGCCTGAATGATGTGGCGCGCGTACTGGGCGCCCTGTCCCGTCGCGACCTGACGGAAGCCATCAGCCATGACTATGAAGGCACTTTCGGGCAGCTTAAGCACAACGCCAACACTACGGTGGAAACACTTAAAAGCATCATTCATCAAATCAAGGACGCCACCGACTGCGTCAACGCCGGGGCAAAAGAAATTGCTTCCGGCAACAATGACCTGTCGCATCGTACCGAACAGCAAGCCTCCAGTTTGCAACAAACCGCCGCCAGCATGGAAGAACTCACATCCAGCGTGCAGCATAATACCGAAAACGCCAAACAAACCAACCTGCTTGCCATTGGCGCTGCCGACATAGCCGGTCAAGGCGGTGTGGTGGTCGGCCAAGTTGTCGCCACGATGAATGATATAAAGGAAGCTTCACTGAAGATCGAGCAAATCATCTCGGTAATAGACGACATCGCTTTCCAGACCAATATTCTCGCTATCAACGCC
Source organism: Methylobacter sp. (assembly GCF_036845245.1). Lineage (NCBI taxonomy): Bacteria > Pseudomonadati > Pseudomonadota > Gammaproteobacteria > Methylococcales > Methylococcaceae > Methylobacter > Methylobacter sp. Next base: position 48,085 of record NZ_DAIUEH010000021.1, on the reverse strand, counting down.
GCCATAGAAGCCGCGCGTGCAGGCACCCAAGGACAAGGCTTTGCCGTCGTAGCCGGTGAAGTACGTAGCCTTGCGCAACGCGCCGCCGCATCTGCCGGAGAAATCAAGACATTGATTGAAGACACCGTAAAAAAGATCGATGACGGCAGTGAACTGGCCGCCAACGCCGGTTTTACCATGGAAGAAATTCTCAACGCCATCCGTGGCGTTACCGGCATGATGTCGGAAATAACCGCGGCCTCGGTTGAACAAAGCTCCGGTATCGAACAAATCAACCTGGCTATCAGCCAAATGGATTATGTGACTCAACAGAACGCCGCCTTGGTGGAGCAAGCCGCCTCCGCAGCTGAATCGCTGGAAGAACAGGCGCAGAATCTGTCCATCACTGTGAGCGATTTTAGACTGGATGACAGCCCGGTCAGTTGCAATGGTTTTTACGCTGCCGCTACGGCACTACCGGAACTTTATCCATCGCATCATAGGGAACATAAAGAACAGACTATTTGGAATACCATAAGAACTACCAAAAATAATAGCCTACACAACTTTGAAAATGCAGCGGCGGCAGCCAAAGCCAAGCTTCAACTGTTAGTTGTTGCCAATGACGATTGGGAGGAATTTTAATAATGAACACTTCTTCTGTACAGGCTACAAATTACAACCCTGGTCCTCGCGAAAAAGTTATGAAAAAGAAATTGAAGAAAAAAATATCAAGTGCAAGGCAGGATCAATATGCCTTGATAAAAAAACAAATCAATGCAATGGGATCATTGCACAAGAACGAGGGCAAGCAACATATTTTTAATGAGCAATTAACCCAACTGATCAATACGATTCCGGATGCGCTCCTGTTCAAGAATAAAGAAGGACGCAAATTGATCACTCATCAGCTGACCCAAAGTCTTTTTAAACAGCTCGATCTTGATTGGTATGGCAAAACAGATACAACACCGCCTTTAACACACAAAAACATACTAACCGATTCTGAACATAGCCGGAAGTCGCTGAAACCGGAGCTACGCCTTGCGTTAGAAAAACGCCAGTTCATGCTTTACTATCAAGCGCAGGTAGACAGCAATCGCCAAATGCTCGCTGTAGAAGCTTTACTGCGTTGGGAGCATCCGCAATATGGATTGCTTATTCCTGATCAGTTCATCCCCATAGCGGAACAATCGGACCTGATCCTGCTGATAGATGCCTGGGTGCTGCAAGCCGCCTGCGAGCAGCTCAAACTATGGCGGAGCGACCCGCTTAAACAGGATCTACTGCTTTCCGTCAACATCAGCGCCCGTCAATTTAACCAGCTCAAATTCGTTGAGCAAATGCGCCGGATACTGGAGGAAACCGGAATCGACGCAACACGGCTTAGATTGGAGTTGACCGAAAGCCTGATGTTGCACGACATCTCCAACACCATCAAAAAAATTAAGTCGCTAAAACTGCTGGGTATCCGGTTTTCAATGGATAACTTCGGTACGGGTTATTCTTCATTAAGCCATCTAAAAAAATTACCCATCGACCAGTTAAAGATCGATCAATTTCTTATGCGCGACATCGCGATCGACAGTTGCGATGCAATGATCGTAAAGACCATCATAAGCATGACTGCCAAATTGGGGATTAACGTGATAGCAGGGGGCGTAGAATCCGAATCGCAATTTGCCTGTCTAAAACATCTCGGTTGCTCGGCTTATCAAGGCCATCTGTTTGGCAAACCTATGCCGTTAAATGAATTCGAAAAGCTGGTTGACCGTGACCTGAATAAGGCAGACCATACTAATTAAGCGGCGCCGGAATACCCTACTCTGAGCAGTCAGGCTCCCGGTTTTTGAAAAATCACCGCAGGATTAGCCATGCGTATCATTTTGTATTGATTTATATAGCAATTTATAACGGTATGCACAGCGTATCTTGCGAGAGAGACTGTGAAAGTATTCATGTGGGAGGGGCTTTAGCCCCGAAAGTCGGGGCTAAAGCCCCTCCCACAATCAATAAAACAATGACTTAGAAGCCACTACAATAGTATGCGTCATATTTTCAAAAATACTTTCACAGTCTCGAGAGCACACGAACGAGAAAAATTTCTTTCAGGATCAGATCATGCCCACCAATAAATTTGTTGTTAGCAACCCCAAGCCGTCAATCACACAACTCCCCGAACAAGGCAGGAAAAAAGTCGATTTTATTAATGATTTCAAACAATATTACGTCCATTTGCTGGGCAGGGATGAAAACTGCCGCTCGCCGTATTATGCAGGGGAAGCTTTATCGCAGGCGATTCGCGACCGCTTGATGGAGCGCTGGAAAACCACCCACCAAACCTATAAAAGCAATGACTGTAGGCGCGGTTATTATCTGTCCATGGAGTTCCTGATGGGACGGACGTTAAGCAATGCGATGCTTAATCTGGGCGTAACCGATACCGTTGCCCAGGCCATGTACGATCTTGGTATTTCCATCGAAGAGTTGATCAGCAGCGAACAGGATGCTGGCTTGGGCAATGGCGGCCTGGGCCGTCTCGCAGCTTGTTTTATCGACAGCTGCGCAACCTTGCAACTGCCGGTGATCGGTTATGGCTTACGCTATGAATACGGCATGTTTACCCAAACTATCGTCAACGGCGAACAGGTCGAAAAGCCCGATCATTGGTTACGTCACGGCAACGTTTGGGAAATTGAGCGCCTGGAATATTCGCATTCCATTAAATTCGGCGGCCATACCGAAATACAGACCGATGAAAACGGCAACCAACGGCATTGCTGGATCTCCACCAGCAACGTGCTGGCAGTGCCTTTCGATTCGCCGATACCCGGTTATCAAAATGGCACGGTGAATTCATTACGACTGTGGAAGGCCATCGCTACCGAAGAGTTTAACCTGGATGAATTTAATGCCGGCGATTATGCGGAAGCCGTTGCGGCAAAAAACACCGCTGAAAATATCACCATGGTGTTGTATCCCAATGATGCCAATGAAAATGGCAAAGAGCTGAGATTACGGCAACAATATTTCCTGGCCTCGGCCAGTCTGCAGGATGTTATCGCCCACTGGACCGGGTTGCACGGCGATAATTTCGATCATTTTATTGAAAAAAGCTGCTTTCAGTTAAACGACACCCATCCGAGTATTGCGATTGCCGAATTGATGCGCTTGTTGATGGATAATCATGGTTTAGGCTGGGATGAAGCATGGGCTATCACCAAAAATACCATGGCTTATACCAATCACACGTTGTTGCCCGAAGCGCTGGAGAAATGGCCGGTTACCCTGATGCAACGGTTATTGCCTCGCCTGATGGAGATTATTTTTGAAATTAATGCCCGTTTCATGGCCGAAGTTTCCATGCACTGGCCCGCCGATAATGAACGTTTAAACAGAATGTCGATCATTGAAGAAGGCTGTCCGCAACAGGTCAGAATGGCCCACCTTGCGATAGTCGGCAGTTTTTCGGTAAACGGCGTCGCCCAGCTGCATTCTCAGTTGCTGAAGCAAGACTTGTTCAAGGACTTTTATGACTTATGGCCGCATAAATTCAACAATAAAACCAATGGCGTGACGCCAAGGCGCTGGTTAGCCGCCTGTAATCCCGAACTGGCAAGCCTGATAACGGAAACCATAGGCGATCGTTGGATTATCGATTTATCGCAACTGAAAAAGCTGGAACCCTACGCTGAAAACGCTCAATTTCGGAAACGCTGGCGCGCTATTAAACAAGCTGCCAAACAACGTTTGATCGACTATAAAAAAGTCAAACACAATACCGAACTGCATCTGAGTGTCGATGCCCTATTCGATGTGCAGGTTAAGCGCATTCATGAATACAAGCGCCAGCTGCTCAATGTATTGCACGTTATTCATCTTTATAACCGTATTAAAAAAGGCGATACAGACCGGGTGCCACGATGCGTATTAATCGGCGGCAAAGCGGCTCCCGGTTATCGCATGGCGAAAAGAACCATCAAACTGATCAATAATGTTGCACAAGTCATTAACTCAGACCCCGACGTAGGCACTCAATTAACCTTGCTGTTTTTGCCGGACTATCGCGTTTCCGCGATGGAAAAAATATGCCCCGGCGCCGATTTATCCGCACAAATATCCACCGCAGGCAAGGAAGCGTCAGGAACCGGCAATATGAAGCTGATGATGAACGGCGCCATTACCATCGGCACCTTGGATGGCGCCAACATTGAAATACGCGAAGAGGTCGGCGATGAAAACTTCTTTTTATTTGGTTTGACCGAAGAGCAAGTTGAAGCCCGGCGCGCTCATTATAATCCGCTCGACCTGATCGAACAGGACGAAGACTTGCAGCAGGTCATGCATCTTCTGGAATCCGGCTATTTCAATCAATTCGAACCGGGCATCTTCGATGACCTGATCGATTCGATAAAAAGCCCGCACGACCCCTGGATGACGATTGCCGATTTCAGGAGTTTTATCGATGCCCAAAAACGCGTTGAAGATGCCTATAAGGATCAAGATCATTGGACCAAAATGAGCATTTTAAATTGTGCGAACAGCGGTAAATTCTCCACCGACAGGACGATTGGAGAATACAATCGGGACATATGGAAATTGGAACCTCAACCGGTAAAGCGCAAATAATCGTGTCAAATTAAAAAGTATCGAAAGCCGGGCAAACAGTTTTTATTGCCCGGCTTTCGGTATCCGGTTGTAAAAAGGTTCAATCCCATCTACACTGCCGCCTTTCTCTGCCATTCATGCCTTAATTTTGGCGCGTATGGGCTTAATCAGATTCCTTTCGAGATGCCCATGGCGGACGATTTCAACAACACGCCAGTCCTGATGAGATTAATCAGGAGCTATGTTTGTGTGCTTCAATTCCTGTTCGCCTTCACGCCCGGTATTGCGATCGCCTACCTGTATACATTTCCACCTGTAAATACGCATTACATAAACTTTGGCCTGCACCATCTGGCTATCGGCATGTCAACCTTGATCAGCAGCTTTGTTACCTGGGTAACATGGCTGTGTTACCGCACATCCGGAGAAATATTTTTGCGTTGGTTGGCGTTTGGTTTTCTGGGTTTCTCTATCATTTACGCCTGCCATGGTCTATTCACCGAATTATCGAATTGCAATTTGAGCCTGTTTTTGATTTATGGCCCGGTTTCCCGCCTGGTTTTTGCCCTCTGCCTTTTGATAGGACTACTCAATTACGGCCGTCCGGCAGATCCGTCCCAAGTAACAACGCAACTGAAACCCTGGTGGACAGCCGTCATCCTGTTTCTTGTCCTGGATCTTCTTATTGCTTTGGTGTTATCACATTCCGGCCATCTTTGCCCGATCGAAATGGGTATGACGATCAACAACGAGTTTATCGGTAAACTTCGCCGCTGGCTGGAATGGGGAGCTGTAGCAGTTTTTCTAACCAACCTTTTATTCATGTTGATGCGGCGGGTTCACGGCCCCCTGATGACATTATTTATGATTTCACTGGTGGTTTTCGCACAATCCTCGATCTCTTTTCTGCTCGCCCGACCCTGGAATCATCAATGGTGGCTGGCCCACGTTATCTTTGCCGGCGGTTTTCTGATGTTGAGCTACGGTGTCATGCAAGCTTTTCTCAGCAGTCGATCATTTTCTGGAGTTTATAGCGTGGAAGATCTCATGGTGCGCCTGCATGATGCCAATATTCAGCTTGCTCGACTAGCCAACACCGATCCGCTCACCGACATCGCCAACCGGCGTAGCTTCATGGAAAGTCTGGACATGACATTAGAGCAGCATCGCCGCTATGCGATCCCTTTCAGTGTGCTGATGCTTGATCTCGATCATTTCAAACAAATCAACGACACTTATGGGCATGCGGCGGGCGATGGGGTCTTGCAGGAAACAGTGATGCGCAGCCTTGAACAGTTGCGTGCGTTGGATGTGCTTGGCCGCATGGGTGGCGAAGAATTTGCCGTGCTGTTACCGCATACCGAAGCTGCGGACGCTGTCCCTATTGCCGAACGACTGTGCGCTGTTCTGGCAGAGACCCCGATATTCTTTGATGGGCAAGCCATTGCTGTCACCATGAGCATTGGCGTGGCCGAATATTCGACTGAACTTGCCAACGGGGAGAACTTGTTGCGCCAAGCCGATCTTTGCCTCTACGAAGCGAAACGGCTTGGACGTAATAGAGTCGAAAGTGTCCTTCATACAGCGAATTTGCCGTCAGGCAATTCATCACTCAATCTGACCACCGCAAGTCAATAAACTGTCAGCCATTCACTTGTGATTGGGAATGCCCGAATATCGTTTTTTATTTCCGGAATGCAGTTCAAATTGACGGCCTATTTACGGGCATAAGCCCAAGCAAAGGTTGCGGATCATGACTTCCTCATCTGCCGGAATAATCAGCACCGGTTTGTAACCGGCCAAGCCGATTTCATTGCTCCCTGCGTCGTTGGCGGGCTGATCCAACGCAAATCCGAGAAAACTCAACGGAGCGCAGATTTTTTCACGCACTTCGGCAGAGTGCTCGCCGATGCCGCCGGTAAAAACAAGCGCGTCAATGCCACCCGCTTTGGCTGCAAAACCGCCGATGGCCGCCCTGACCTGTCGGCAGAAATATTCGACAGCGAATTTTGCGTTTTCACTGTGACTGGAAAGAAGATCATTCATTTCCGAACTTTCACCTGAGGACAAAGCCATCAAACCCATCTTGTGAAACACGACATCGCTCAATTTTTCCGGATCGTACCGCTTCGCCAGCTCCAGCATTACGCCGGGATCGAGATCGCCGCTTCGGGTTCCCATCGGAATGCCGCCCGCCGGGGTATAGCCCATCGTGGTATCCACCGATTTCAGGTTTTCCATCAGGCAAAGACTCGCGCCGCTGCCCAAGTGCGCGACGACAATTTTTTTATAAGCCACATCGCCCAAAATCCCTGCAAGCATTTCGGCAATATAGGCATAATTAAGTCCATGAAAACCGAAGCGGCGTAAACCAAGCTCATTCGGAATCGGCAGACGCTTGGACAAATCCGGCATCGTGGCATGAAAAGCCGTATCGAAGCAGACGATTTGCGGCGCATCGAACCGTTGCAGGCATAAATCCAGCCCAAGCAAATTACCCGGCAAATGTAACGGGGCAAGATCGATCAGCCCTTCCAAGCGGGAACGTTCGGTCGCATCGACCTGCCTGGCCGGATCGTTGATATCGCCGCCATGGACAAAGCGATGCCCCACCCGCTCAGGCACCTCACCCGCCAGATCGTGCAACAGCAGGTCGAACGCTTCCTTTTGGTCGCAAACATGCTCATAACGAAAATTGCGCCGCGTACCGTCAGCAGAAAACAGGCTCGCCTTGATCGAAGACGAGCCGCTGTTGATCGTTAGAACCGAGCGCTTCAATACGGCCATACCCAGTTATCAACTTCGGGCAAATCGGTGCCGTGTTCGTAAGCATAGTTGCGGCATTCGATCTGTTTGTCTTTCATGCTTTCCTTCACATGAGCGCCCGCCACACGCAAAGCAGGAATACGATTAATCGCATCAATCACCAGGCTGAAACGGTCGATCTCGTTCTGGATCGCGAGTTCCAACGGCGTATTGATACTGCCTTTTTCCTTGTAACCGCGCACATGCAGGTTCTTGTGGTTATTGCGGCGATAAGCCAAGCGATGGATCAACCAGGGATAACCGTGGAAGTTGAACAGGATAGGTTTATCCAGCGTGAACAGGCTGTCGAAATCCTTGTCCGATAAACCGTGCGGATGCTCTGTTTCAGGCGTCAACTTATAAAGATCAACCACGTTGATGAAGCGAATCTTCAGTTCGGGGAAATTCTCGCGCAGCAACACGACGGCTGCCAGCGCTTCCTTGGTAGGAATATCGCCCGCACTGGCTATCACCAGATCCGGCTCTACGCCTTGATCGTTACTTGCCCAATCCCAGATGCCGATACCCTTGGTGCAATGTTTGACCGCTGCATCCATGTCCAGAAATTGCAAATGCTTCTGTTTGTCGCAGACGATAACGTTGATGTAGTTGGTGCTCTTCAGGCAATGATCGGCAACCGTCAACAGGCAATTCACGTCGGGCGGCAGATAGATGCGCGTCACCTCCGGGCTTTTGTTGACCACTAGATCGAGAAAGCCCGGATCCTGATGGGTAAAACCGTTATGATCCTGACGCCATACGGTGGAGGTAATCAACAGATTCAGCGACGAAACAGGCGCGCGCCACGCGACTTCCTTGGACATGGCCAGCCATTTGGCGTGCTGGTTGAACATCGAATCGATCACATGCACGAAAGCTTCGTAGGTCGAGAAAAAACCATGGCGGCCGGTCAGTAAATAACCTTCCAGCCAACCTTCCAGCGTGTGTTCGGACAGCATTTCCATGACCCGTCCGTCCGGCGACAATTCGCCGCCGTCGGCATCTTCCGGCAAATAATCGGCCAGCCAGGTTTTTTTGCTGGCCTCGTATACGTCGTCCAGCTTGTTCGAGCTGTTTTCGTCCGGTCCGAACACGCGGAAATTGTTCATGTTCAGGTGCATAATGTCGCGCAGGAATTTGCCCAGAGGACGGGTGTTCTCTGCGCTGGTGGTTCCCGGTTTGATCACGCTTGCCGCATATTCGCGGCAATCCGGCATATGCAAAGCTTTGCGCAACAAGCCGCCATTGGCATGCGGGTTGACGCTCATGCGTTTCGCGCCTTTGGGTGCAAGCACTTTGAGTTCAGGTAACAAGCGGCCGTCTTGATCAAACAGTTCTTCCGGCTTATAGCTACGCAGCCAGTCCTCCAACTGCTTAAAGTGTTCCGGAGTATCGCGCACGTTACCTAGAGGTACTTGGTGAGCGCGCCAGAAACCTTCTACTTTTTTACCGTCGACTTCTTTCGGCCCGGTCCAGCCTTTGGGGCTGCGTAACACGATCATCGGCCAATAAGGACGAATAGGCTTGCCGCTGCTGCGCGCTTCCTGTTGAATGCTGCGGATTTCCAGCACGCACTGTTCCATCGTGGCAGCCATGGCTTGATGCATGCTTTCCGGGTCGTTGCCTTCGACAAAATAAGGCGTCCAGCCGTAGCCCTTGAACAGGTTTTCCAGTTCCTGATGCGAGATACGCGACAGGATGGTCGGGTTGTTGATTTTGTAACCGTTTAGGTGCAGGATCGGCAATACCGCGCCGTCTCGAATCGGATTCAGGAATTTGTTGGAATGCCAGGAAGTCGCCAGCGGCGCGGTTTCGGATTCGCCATCGCCGACCATCACAGCAACGATCAAATCCGGATTGTCGTAAGCCGCGCCGAACGCATGCGAAACGCTGTAACCGAGTTCGCCGCCTTCATGAATCGAGCCCGGCGTTTCCGGTGTACAGTGACTGCCGATGCCGCCCGGAAAGGAGAATTCTTTGAAGAACTGGCGCATACCGTGTTCATCTTCGCTCTTGTTCGGATAAATTTCGCTGTAAGCGCCTTCCAGATAAACCGGGCCGAGTATACCCGGCGCACCATGTCCCGGACCGGCCATAAAAATAGCATTCAGATCATACTTGTTGATCAGCCGATTGAGGTGGATATAGGTGAAAGATAATCCCGGACTTGATCCCCAATGTCCCAGCAAACGACTCTTAACATGCTCTATTTTGAGCGGTTCGCGCAATAACGGATTGTCGCGCAGATAAATCATGCCCGCCGCAAGATAATTGCAGGCACGCCAATAGGCGTTAATCTTATTGATTTCTTGTTCGGGTAGTAGCTTGGTCGATGGGGTGGTCATGGTTTATCTATCCAGGTTTGGTTTCATAGGAACAATTGACTTTCAATATTAGACATTCTCATTATGACGCATGTATGACAGACTCATAGCCAGGGTGCTCTTAATCCTCAAGATCATATTCTAAATTCGACAAACAATGTGGTTTTTCTTTTTTCCGGTTTTTGAAAAAATCATTTCTTTGCCCTACCCTGTTATCCGCCCCATTAAGCTCAAATTATCCATAATAAATGACAGCTTTATAATTTCAAAGCACCTTGCCTTTCCTGAAAAGAAATCCTTTGAATATTACCGAACGGGCTTTCCAACATTGATTAGCATCAATGTCTACCTTGAACATACGCTATCCAAATATATGTTTGTGTTCCAGTTGTTGAGTAATTTTTCAAAAAAGAACAACAAGTGTTGACTCGCCAAATGATAATCATTATTATTTAAACCCATGAACAGACAACTTCCCAACACTATTGAACCTTTAGACTTAACACTGTCTACAAAGCAGGATGCAACGCCGGCTTTACGGCAGCGCTTACATAGCACAGAGCTATTCAGTACGGGACGCGAGGTTGTCATTGAACATGCCGGTGAAGAATACCGGTTACGTTTAACACGTCAGGGCAAATTAATCCTGACTAAATAATTACTCTCTTAACATAATTATTACACTTTATTGTCGGCAGGTTATTTTCCTCCTACCTACCGACCTCTCCTGATCATAATCAGGAGGATGAACATGCCGACAATAAAGTGCAAAAAATATAAGTAAGAGCAGCCAGCCATTCATCGACACCTTCAAGTGTTGATAGCCAGCCAATGTCAAAGAAACGCTGCCTACCGCAGCTTCGGCAGACTTTATCCTGCCTAACATTCAGATGGTGAACTCGATGAATCCAAACAAACGACACAAGAAAGTGAGCCTTGCCAGTAACGGCGATTGCCAGGTGATACTTTGTCCTGATTGCGGCGTATTAGAAATCAATTTGGGCGAAACAGCGATACGTACCAATTATGAATCTTTACGCATACTTAGTTCAGTGTTAAATCACGCCAAAGTACAACTTGCCCAAATGAAAAATGCGTCACCAGCAAAGAATAATAATGCTCAGCGGTCAAGACTCAGCCGTATTCACTAGAATCAGGTTTTCCAATCACCAAGTCCTATTTTCCTGATAGCACTTTCGCGCTTATGTTGGGAAGCTCTAGTCATGTTGTATTACTCGTACCATCCTGGGTTGGTTACAGGAGCTTGTGTTACGACTAAAAGCCACAAATCATCAGCAATTAACAAAAAACACTGGAATAATCTAGACCTTAAAGAAATCGACAAATATTAAGCCAGACAGAAAAACCATCCCCATTTAAAGCCAGCCATCGCCTTGTGTGTGAATAGCCAGCCAAAAGCATGCTAACTACAACAAGAAGGTGTTTATGCGCTATTACCAAAATCAACGACTATTGCTGGCTATTGCCGCATTGTTGAACACACTGTGCTCCGAAGCCGGGGAAATCGCTCCACTGCAAACTCCGGCCGTGAAAACGAAAGCCGCCACAACAAAACCGTCAGCCATGCTCCAAGAGGTCGCGGTAACCGCCACCCGCAGTGAAGCCGACGTCAAGGATATTCCGGCCGACATCAGCACCCTGGATCGCAGCACCCTGGATCGACGTTTACCACGCGATGAAGCCGACCTGTTCCGTGACGAGCCGGATGTGGTCGTTGCCCGCGATTTACGCCGTTTCGGCAGCACCCGCGTCAACATCCGAGGTCTGGAGGACGTGCGCGTCGTGCAAATGGTGGACGGCGTGCGCCTGCCCGACTTCTACAACGGCGGCGGCCCCACCAACTTCACTATGTCGGGCCCGCAACTGATCATGCCCGATTTCATCAAGCGCATGGAAATCCTGCGCGGTTCCGCATCCAGTCTGTACGGATCCGACGCTATCGGCGGCGTGGTCGGTTACCGCTCGCTAAACCCGGAGGATTTGCTCAAAGGCGATGACGCTGTCGCTGTCGGCTATCGCTCCGGCTATTTCGGCGCCAACGATGGCATTTCCAATACCGGTCTGGTGGCCTTTCGCGAAGGCATCGCGGAAGGACTGATCGGCCTGTCCGGCGTACACAGCAACGAAGCCGACAATCAGGGCAAGAACAATAGCAAATCCGATAGCCGTACCGCCCCGAATAACCAGGATGGCTGGGACTCGGGACTGCTGGCCAAATTGATTATCCGTCCTTTCGACGGACACAAAATCACAGCTCAGCTGGAGGCACGCGACCAAAATACCAAGACCGACGTGTTGCGGCTTGCCAGCTCGTTGCCCAGAGTTACCAGCATGCAGGGCGATGACAATAGCCGCCGAGTACGCACTAGTCTGGAATGGGAGCATAAGGCGCCGACCCGTATCTATGATCGGTTGCAGGCTAGATTCTACTATCAGGACAGCAATACCGAAAATTCCAATACCCAGCAACGCACCAACACCTCAAGCAGTTGTTCCGCGGTTACCTCCGGCACCAACTCGTGTTTTATCGACCAGGATTTTTTATTCTCGCAAATATCCACAGGCGGTGGTCTACAGCTTGAGAAAGCCTTCGACTTCGGATCGCACACCCACCTTTTAACTTACGGTACCGACATTCGAAACGACAAAACGGAACAGCTGCGTGATATGAACCTGTTTCTCAATAACGCCGCAACACCCTCCAAAAGCCTCGCAGGCGATGTCTTCCCGCTACGGGATTTTGCCAACGGCTCGACCGACACCCTGGGATTTTTCTTCCAGGACGAAATCAGCGGCCTGTTTAGAAACAGGCTCACGGTTACGCCCGGACTGCGCTACGACTGGCGCAGGCTCAGTCCTGAGGTGGACGCGCTGGCTCAGCAAGTGTTGACGGCCAACGGCAAACAAGCCGTGCAACAAACCGACAACGCGGTCTCGCCCAAACTGGCCGCTTTATGGCATTTCACCCCGGAAGTGGCAGGCTGGGGGCAAGTGATGCGCGGCTTTAGAGCGCCCAATTATAACGAAGTAAACGGCAGCTTCCGTAATACCGCGCAACAATACGGCATCAGCCCCAACCCGAGCTTAAAACCGGAAACCAGCGTCGGCTTCGAGCTGGGGCTGCGTTACTCCTCCGATAATCTGCGTTCGCAAGTCTCCGTATTCGACAACTATTACCGGAACTTTATCGAAAACGTGCGCCTGAATTGCCCCTCTGATCCCAGCTGTATCGGCTCATTGGCGTCTACCTTTATGTCGGTCAATCAGAGCAAGGTCAATATTCGCGGCGTGGATGCACGCGGCGCTTGGGACTTTATACCGGGATGGCGAGTGGATGGCGCCGCCGCTTACATCTATGGCAACAACAATGCGATCAACCAGCCGATCAACAGCATCGATCCGACCCGGTTTTCTTTGGGGCTTGCGCACGATGCCGGCAAATGGGGCGCGGAAACACGCCTGCGGGCCGCTTTGCGCAAGACTGAAGTGAACGATACCGACGGCGTCTGGTTTCGGCCGCCCAGCTATGTGACGACCGACATTACCGCGTGGTGGCAGCCGCATAAAAGCACCCGCATCACCGCCGGCATCAATAACTTGCTGGATAAGAAATACTGGTTGTGGAGCGACATCCGTCAAGCCGATGCGACCAATCCTGTGGGTGTCGACTTTTACAGCCAGCCCGGTCGTAACGTATCGGTTGCATTGAATGTCGACTGGTGAGGATTTTCCTTCTCCCACGTAGGAACCATGTAGACCGAGCAACAGCTCTTTGTTGCCCGGCATTTTGGCTAAGGCATTTTTCACCACGAAGATACGAAGAACAGGAAGAAAAATATTTACTTACACCCGTTTCCAAACGACAACACAAGTCGTTGTGAAAGTATTTGGAAGTTCAAAGTGGCAATTAAACGTCATAACCTCGTAGGAGCGGGCCATGCCCGCGACTTGGAGGATGATTACACGCGTTGTAGCGACTTCATCGCGGGCATGGCCCGCTCCTACAACACTTAACTTAATGACAGAAGATTAATGATTTAAAAACAGTAATCGAGTAGGGCGCGCCGTGCGCGCCAAAGGGATAAAAAAAATTTTCAAGCATCAGGAAAAGCCCTTACGACGCGCCCTACAGCGACGAGAATTTTGTTCAGTAATTTATCCGCACATCCAGTTCAACTAACGGAGTAATAGAATACATGCACAAACAAAGATACTTGGCAACATTCAAACATTTAGCGTTTTTTGCCTTAGTTACGCTATGGTTTACGGTGTCGATCAGTCCTGAGATAGCATTGGCTCAGCAGGCGCCTGCTGCCAAACCTATTCTGTTCCTTGCCTCCGCACCAACGCAGCCGGGTAAATTTGAACACCTGAAAACTATTGCCGCACAGGAAGGCATACAGATTGAAGCACGCTTCCTGGATAAATTCACCGGACAGGAAAAACCCGGTGATTTCGACCGCTTCGGCCTTGTCGTTATCGATGCGCCCTATGGTCCAACCCAAGGCGTGGCCAAGGAACGCCTGGGTCCGTTGCTGCCGCAAATCAAATCGCCTTGGCTCTGGATGCAAAACGAGGCTCCTGAAGCAAAAGGCATCGACGCCATGCTGATGAAAACGCTGCACAGCTATTACAGCAACGGCGGGCGGGCTAACTTTGCCGAGTTTTTCTGCCAAGTGCATGCCCAGGTGTTTAAACACGCCACCCGCGCTTGCCTGCCGCCGCAAATCTTCCCGGACGCAGGCATTTATCATCCCGATTATACGGGACGGGTATTTCCCACGCTGGAGGACTATCTGCATTGGAAAAAGCCCAAGATCGGCCAGCCGGTCATCGCGATCCTGTTCCATCAAGCGCATTTCGCTTCCGAACTGACCGGCTTTCTCGACGACACCATTCGCCGACTCGAAGCGGCCGGCGCGGCTGCACTGCCGGTCTATGCGTCAATGATGACTAACGGAGACATCACCCGGCTTATCAGCCGCAACGGCAAAGCCGTTGCCGACGTCCTGATCAACAACCAGATCATGCTGAATGCGGAAGGCCGCCGCACCGAATTCGAGACGCTCGGCATCCCGGTCATCCAGGCGATGCCGTTCCGGCGCGGCGAACAGGCCGACTGGGAAAAAGACAACGCCGGTGTTAGCACCATGGATATCCCGTTTTACCTGGCCCAGCCGGAATATACCGGCATCACCGATCCGATCATCGCCGCCTACTCGCGCAAAGCGGACGGCGACATTGTGGCTATCGACTACCAGTTGCAGTCGGTCGTCAACAAGGCGGTGAATCTGGCCAAGCTCAGGCACTTGCCGAACGCCGAGAAAAAAATCGCCGTTTTTTTCTGGAATTATCCGCCCGGAGAAAAAAACCTCGGCGCGTCTTTCATGAATTTGCCGCACAGCATGGAAAACACGCTGCGCGCGATGAAACAGGCAGGCTATGCCACTCAAACCCCGGATCAGGCGCAACTCACCGAACAGCTGCAACGCCTGCTGGCTCCGTTGTACCGGGATGGGCAATTGCCGTCGCTGTTGCACGACGGCCTGGCCGCGCGCCTGCCGATGACCCGCTACCGGGCATGGTTTAATACCCTGCCCACACCGGTCAAAGAAGCCGTGACCACCCGTTTCGGCGCACCGGAAAAATCCGCCATGGCGATACAGGAAAACGGCGAATGGTTCTTCGTCATTCCGCGCCTGAATCTCGGCAACACCGTCATCCTGCCCCAACCGCCGCGCGGCGAGAAAAAAGACGACAAGGAAAAAGCGCTGTATCACTCCACTACCGCGCCGCTGAATCATTTTTATCTCGCCGCCTACTTGTGGGCGCGCGAGCTGCACGGCGCTCACGCGCTGGTGCATTTCGGCACCCACGGCAGCCAGGAATGGACGCCGGGCAAGGAGCGCGGACTGTCGATTTACGACTCCCCTTACCTGCTGCTGGGCGATACCCCCATCGTCTATCCGTACATCGTCGACGACATCGGCGAAGCGTTGCAAGCCAAGCGGCGGGGACGCGCCACGGTAATATCGCATGCCACGCCGCCGTTCGCACCGGCCGGACTGCATGGCGAAATCAATCGCCTCCACGATTTACTGCACACCTGGCTTAATATGACCGAAGGCGAAGTGCGCGACAAAACCCGCGACGAGATTATCCAGGTCGCCGCGCAAAACAAAATCGACCGCGACATGGCCTGGGAACCTTCTCGCATTCACGACAACTTTAAAGCCTTCGCCGACGCGCTGCATATCCAACTGCACGACCTCGCGCTGGCCAACCAGCCGCTGGGACTGGCTACCTTCGGGCTGCCTGCCGAAGCCGACCTGCGCTTGTTCACCGTCATGCAGATGCTCGGCAAACCTTTTATTGCCGCGTTGCAACCGAAAGATCCTGAAGAGATGATCGTCGGCGATTATAAAAAACTGCGCGACACACCGGTCTGGAAGCTGCTGGATAAACACGTCAGGCAAAACGAGCCTTACACCGGCGACGCCAAGGTCGGCGAGATGCTGGTCAAGGCTCGCGAATACTGGCTGAATCTTACGCAAACCAAGGAGATGGAGAACTTTCTCCAGGCCTTGCAAGGAAATTACATTGCCACCTCCTACGGCGGCGATCCGGTCAAAAATCCGGACGCGCTGCCCACCGGACGCAACCTCTACGGCTTCGATCCTTCACGCATTCCTACGCAGGCGGCTTGGGAAGCCGGACGTGCGGAAACCGAAAAACTGATCGCCCAATACCGCGAAAAACATGGCGAATATCCGAAGAAACTCGCCTTCAGCTTATGGTCGGTCGAGACCATGCGCCATTTCGGCGTACTGGAAGCGCAGGCCTTTGCCGCGCTCGGCTTCAAACCCAAGTGGGATGAAGGCGGCCGGGTTATCGGCATCGAAGCTATCCCGGCCGCCGAGCTGAAACGCCCGCGCGTGGACGTGGTGCTGTCCGCGACCGGCCTGTACCGCGACCATTTCCCCAACGTCATGCGCTGGCTGGCGACGGCTGCGGCGCAGGCCGCCGCATTGAACGAGCCGGATAATCCGGTGGCGGCGCATAGTCGCGGGATCGAAGCCGACCTGTTAAAACGCGGCGTCGAAGCCGGATTGGCGCGGCGTCTGGCCGACACACGCATTTTCTCCAACCAGTCGGGCAGCTACGGCACCGGCCTGGACGATGCGACGCTCGCCTCCGACACCTGGGGTACGGGCAAGAACGGCAAGGAAGACCGTGCGGCAGGCGACAAGAAACTCGCTGATCTTTATCTTAACCGGATGCAGTACGCCTACGGCCCGGACGAAAAAGAATGGGGCAGCCTGCCGCCGGATGCGGCAAAAGGCGTCAATCTTTATGCCGAGAACCTCAAAGGCGTGCAAGCGGCGCTGCTTTCGCGCAGTTCCAACCTTTACGGCATGCTGACCACCGACGACCCTTTCCAGTACTTGGGCGGTATCGGTCTTGCGGTGCGCAGTTTGAACGGTAAAAGTCCTGAGCTTTATATCGCCAACCTGCGCGATTCCGGCACCCCCAAGCTGGAAACGGCGGCGGGTTTTCTGGCCAAGGAACTCAAGACCCGCCAACTGCATCCCGGCTGGATAGCGGCAATGCAAAAGGAAGGCTACAGCGGTGCGATCGATATGCTGGATGCGGTGAATAATCTCTGGGGTTGGCAAGCCGTAGCGCCGGAAACCGTGCGCAACGATCAGTGGGACGAGATACGCGATGTCTATGTCAACGATAAATACCAACTGGGCATGAAGGAATGGTTCGAGAAAAACCATCCCCACGCCCAGGCGCAGATGATCGAACGCATGCTGGAAGCGGCGCGCAAGGGTTACTGGCAGACCGACGCGAAAAGCCTGACCGAGCTGGCGCAACGCTATCAGGAACTGGCGCAGCGTTTCGATGTCAGAACCGACAATAAAAAATTCAGCGAATACACTGAGGGTTTAATTAAACAGGCGGCGGAACAAGGCGTTGCGGGTTTCGGGCTAAGTGCTCTGCCGCCGCCGGCTCAGACTAAAGCCGAAGCTGCCCAGACAGCGCCCTCAGCTCCACCGACGCCTTCGAAAATGGTCACCGGACAACAGATGGTGAAGCAAACCCCGGCCGCCAACCCAAGCAAAAGCATTTACCTGAGTATCGGCCTGATCTTTCTCGCTATGGGGGCGGGCATCTGGCGGCAGCAGTATAGGTCTATTGGGCGGCATCATGGCGTTTAAGGCTATGTTGCCATTGCAGCAACTTTGCGTCGGCGGTGAGCAAAGTCGCGTTTTTGAGGATGGCGGTAGCCGCAATGAAGCGGTCCGCGGGATCTTTGTGCAGTCCTTCCAGAGCAACCGCAAATATGCCGATTTCACCGTCAATGGGATACTCAATCAAACCGGTGGCAAGAAGTTCGTCGCGCCATCGGCTGGGCGATTGCGGAAGCACCAGACGACCTGCACGGTGAAGCATTTCGCATTCCCAGAAACTGATAGCGCTCACCGCCAATTGCCAGGACTCCCATGCCGCTTGCGCGATGCTGCGCGCAGTTTTGCCCAAAGCCGCATTGTCCTGATCCATCCACACCAGTGCGTGAGTATCAAGCAAGATCACGAGTTGGCTTCCCATTCCACGTCAATCGGCGACATGATGTCGCCTTTGATTTCGACCATGCCTTTATGCAGGCCGAACGGCGATGACCGCGTTTCATCGACGTATGGGCGCAGTTCAGCGACAGGCTTGCCGTTCCTGGTGATCAGTATCGCCTCGCCGGTACGCTCGACCTCATCCATCAGCGCAAGGCAATTCGCTTTGAATTCAGATGCCTGGATAGTTTGCATAATCGTTTCTCCTGTTTATGACTGTCACCATAGTAATCAGGTTCATGCCGTAAAACAACGTATTTACCCGAGTAAAAATTTCAAACCACTTAAGGAATCCTTATGAGTAATATCATCGAAACCAACCTGTACAGCATCAGCCAATTGTTCCTGATTCCGGTCCTGCTGACCGTGATCGGCGTATTTTTTTACGCTTTCTACGCACTGGGAGCTTTCCTGTGGCAAACCGTGCAGCGGCATCGTGGCGATGCGCGCGGCTTTGAACTGCTCACCGCAAAACACAATGACCCGTCGCTGACGGTCATCGATTTGGAGACATTGGCGCTAAAACGCCTGGAAATTTCCCGCCTGATCAGCCGTGTCGCCCCTATGCTCGGCCTGGTCGCCACGATGATCCCGATGGGACCGGCGCTGAAAGGCTTGGCCGACGGACAATTGCAGGAAGTAAGCGCGAACCTGATGGTCGCTTTCTCCGCCGTCATCCTGTCCTTGATCGCCGCCAGCCTCACGTATTGGACGGTGAACGTGCGCCGCCGCTGGTACGCCACCGAGCTGGCCGAAGTGGAGCATGGCGTCAAGCAGCCGACCGCCGGGCACGATGCCGTTGCCCATGATCCTGCGGCTGTCCTGGCGGCAGGGAGCGCACAATGAGTCTGCGCCTGATGGACGATTTGGAATCCGACGATCCTATCCTGTCGGTGGTCAACATCATCGACGTGTTCCTGGTGATTATCGCTGCGTTGCTGCTGGCGGTAGCCAACAACCCGATGAACCCGTTTACCGCCGATAACGTCACCGTGATCAAAAACCCCGGCAAGCCGAACATGGAAATGATCGTCAAAGACGGCAAAAAAATCGAGCAGTACAAATCCAGCGGCAAAATCGGCCAGGGTGAAGGCGCCAAGGCCGGTGTGGCTTATCGCCTGAAGGACGGGACGATGGTCTATGTACCGGAGTAACGGAGGGGACGGTCAAATAATAATCGAGCAAAATCACAGCATGATAGCTACGCTAAGTGAAGCATTAGCTTAAAGCCGGTTGCACGCCGTTACACTGAAAACTTATACTCCCTAAGCCGGCGACCAATTCCGGCTTATTACAAATTTAAACCTGATTTAATTAACTGGAGACATCATCATGGCAAAAGTAGGCATTTTTTTTGGAACCGACACCGGCAATACCCGCAAGATCGCTAAACAAATCGCCACCCAATTAGGCGACGCGGCGGATAAGCCGGTGAATATCAGCAAGGCTTCCGTGGACGATTTGCTGGCCTACGACGTATTAATCGTGGGTTCGCCGACTTACGGCGACGGCGAATTGCCGGGCTTGAGCGCCGGGCACGACAACGAAAGTTGGGAAGAGTTTCTGCCGAAAATGATCGGCGCGGATTTCTCCGGCAAAACCGTGGCGCTCTTTGGTTTGGGCGATCAGGAAGGTTACCCGGACAATTTCGTCGATGCCTTGGGTTTTATTTACGACGCTTTCGATGAGGCCGGCGCGACCATCGTCGGCATGACCAGCAGTGCCGGCTATACCTTTAACAAGTCCAGAGCTTTGCAGGGCGACGAGTTCGTCGGACTGGCCTTGGACGAAGACAACCAAAAGGACTTGAGCGCAGACAGACTGAGCGACTGGCTGGAAACTATTAGTCCGGCTTGGAAATAATCGCGGGCACTGATCGAAGAAACCGCGGTCGGTACGAAGGGCGGCCGCGGCCAATAACACACTAAAGTCCACTCAACTAGAAACCCAGCCACCCAGCTTCTTTTGCCAGGCAGCCATCACTCAATTCATCAACTATGAGAGAGAAAGAGCATGCCGAAAAGCAATATGAGGTTAAAAAAAGCCAACACCATGACCGTCGCCAAATGGCGGCTGGTCGCGCTGTTACCATTGGGAGCCGCCTTGAGCAGTATGGCTTTAGCCGCCGATGCGGACACCAACAAGAAGACTGCCGACAAAAAAGAAGTAACGTTGCCGACTGTCGAGGTTAAAGAGAAAAAGTCCGACAACTCATCTTTGGGTTACAAGGTTGACAGTGCAAACACGGCAACCAAAACCGATACCCCGCTGATAGAAACGCCCCAATCGATCTCGGTGGTTACCAACGATCAAATGGAAGCGCAGAATGTCAGCAACATAGCCGAGGCATTGCGTTACACGCCGGGCGTACAAAGCGAAACGTTCGGTTTCGAACCGCGTATGACCCAGATAACCATGCGAGGATTCGACGCCACCTATACAGGGCTTTACCGTGACGGTTTGAAACTGGTCAATCCGGGAACTGCCGTCAGCTATAATCTTGAACCTTTCGGCGCCGAGCGCATAGAAGTACCTCGCGGCCCCGCGTCCGTGCTTTACGGGCAAGGCAGTGCCGGCGGCCTGGTCAATTATGTGTCCAAGCGGCCGACTTTCGATCCGTTCGGAACCATCAAATTTGAAGCCGGAAGTTACGATCGTCTGCAAGGCGAACTCGATGTCGGCGGCGCGATAGACAAACAAAAAACCGTGGCTTACCGCTTAACCGCACTGGGCCGCGACAGCGATACCCAAGTCGATTACGTCAAGGACAACCACATTTATGTTGCACCGGCACTGACCTGGAAGCCAAGCGACAAGACCACGGTAACCTTTTTAAGCCATTATCAGAAGGATGAAACCCAGCCTTCGCAACGCTTGCCCAAGGCGGGCACGTTAACGGGCAATCCTAACGGTAAAATACCGACCAACCGCTTTACCGGCGAGCCGGGCGTCGATCGCTATAACCGGGAAGAGTTTGCGCTGGGCTATCTGTTCGAGCACCGTTTCAACGACTTATTGACGCTACGTCAAAACACCCGTTACTACAACAACAAACTCGATGTGCGCAGCGTTTATACGGCCGGCTTGAAACCCGACCAGCGCACCATCAGCCGCTATTATTATGAAATCGACGGCAACGTAGACGGCTTTAATCTCGACAACCAGGCCCAGTTTAAATTCTCGATCGGCATACTGGCTCATACTTTGTTGGCTGGGCTCGATTTTCAGCACACCGATGCCACTAACGTACTGCCTTTCGGGGGTGCGCCGGATCTTGATATCTACAATCCGGTCTATGGAAAGACCGTTCCTGCCGCATCGCCCTATCAAAACGATGCAATGACCCAAGATCAAATCGGACTTTATCTGCAA
Organism: Methylobacter sp.; assembly: GCF_036845245.1. Lineage (NCBI taxonomy): Bacteria > Pseudomonadati > Pseudomonadota > Gammaproteobacteria > Methylococcales > Methylococcaceae > Methylobacter > Methylobacter sp. The sequence goes on along the minus strand of NZ_DAIUEH010000021.1, from coordinate 26,343 downwards.
GATCAAATCAAATTCAGCGAGAAATGGCGAGCCTCATTGGGTGGCCGCTTCGATATGGCGGACAGCGAAACCGCTGACCGGCTCGCCGGTACCCGCAGCAGCCAAAGCGACAGTGAACCGACCGGCCGCGCAGGTCTGGTGTATTTGGCCGATAACGGTTTGGCGCCCTATTTCAGTTATGCCCAATCCTTTCTTCCCGCATTGGGCACCGATGCCAATACCAGGCAAGCCTTTAAACCGGAAACCGGCGAACAATATGAGTTCGGCGTCAAATTTCAACCGAAAAACCAAAACAGTTTTATCACCCTGGCCTATTTCGACCTGACCCGGCAAAACTACCTGACCCTCGACTCCTTGACTTTCAATAACGTGCAAAAAGGCGAAGCCCATTCGCGCGGGGTTGAGCTGGAAGGCGTGGCCAGTTTCGATAACGGCTTAAACCTGACCGCGGGCTATTCCTATCTGGATGCGAAAGTGACCAAAAGCTCTTTTGCCGACGAAGTCGGCGAGCCGCTGGAATACGTGCCTAATCACAAAGCCACCTTATGGGCGGATTACACGGTGCCGTCCGGCGTCGCCAAAGGCTGGGGCATAGGCGGCGGCGCACGCTATATCGGCGCCTCGTTCGGCAACACCTATTACGCCCGGAACACCACCGAAATACCGGGTTACGTGCTGTTCGATTCCACTGTGCATTACACCTGGAAGCAGGTTCAGCTCGCCTTCAACATGCAGAACATGCTCGACAAAGAATATGTTGCGACCGCGTTCGGCGATTCTGCCACCTTTGGCGCAAGGCGCATGGTAACGGGCTCCATCAAATACAGCTTTTAAGCCAAGCGCTATACCGGTAAAGCCCGATTTACCGGTATAGCGCATCCTTCATCCCACTCTTGAACAGGATAAGCACATGAATAACGAAAACTTCATACTGAAAGCGGTAAAAACTTCAGCGGAAAAAAACCGGCAGCGTTCTCAAACTTCTGACTTTATCTTCAACGATAAAAACCTGACTCACTACAAAGAAAGCCTACTGACAGGCATTGAGCTGATACAAAAAAGCATGTCCGCGGCCGTCAAACCGTTTAGCGGTATTTTACCGCATGAACTGGCGGCTCAATTTAAAGCGATTGATTTGAATCAATCCTGCGACCGGCTTAGCGATGCGTTGGCTGAAATTGAACAACTCTACCTCAATCATGCGATTTATTTTCATCATCCCCAGTATGTCGCCCATCTTAATTGCCCGGTCGTGATACCCGCTATATTGGCCGAGCTGCTGCTGACTTCGATCAATTCTTCAGTAGACACTTGGGATCAAAGTGCTGGCGGCACCTTGATCGAACAGAAGCTGATCGATTGGACCACTGAAAGAATCGGCCTGGGTTCCCAAGCGGACGGTATTTTTACCAGCGGCGGCACGCAATCGAACCTGATGGCGATGCTGTTGGCGCGCGACAGTTTCTGTGCCAAAAAATGGCCGCATAACGACAACAAAACCCAGGGCTTGGCGCAAGATTTTCGTAAGTTACGCATTTTCAGCTCACAGATGAGCCATTTTAGTGTGCAAAAAGCGGCGGCAATACTGGGTTTGGGCTACGATTCGGTGATATCGGTACCCTGCGACCGTTATTTCAAAATGGATGTGCAAGCGTTGCAACAAGCCGTCGAACAATGCTTGGCAGAAGGCTTGATACCGATGGCCGTTGTCGCGACCGCAGGCACCACCGATTTCGGCAGTATCGACCCCTTGACTGAAATCGCCGAGCTTTGCCGTTTGCATCAATTGTGGCTGCATGTGGATGCCGCTTATGGTTGCGGTTTGCTGGTATCGCCCAAATTTCGCCATTTGCTGGCCGGTATTGAGTTAGCGGATTCGGTCACCGTCGATTATCACAAATCTTTTTTGCAGCCCGTCAGTTGCAGCGCGTTCCTGGTCAAAGACAAGCGGCATTTAGCCGTGGTCACCCACCATGCCGAATACTTGAACCCGCTCAGTCAAGTCAGTGAAGGCACGCCTAACCTGGTCAATAAAAGCCTGCAAACCACCAAACGCTTCGACGCACTGAAACTCTGGCTGACCTTACGGACGATGGGCGCCGACCAACTCGGCGCCGCGTTCGACCTGAATATTCATTTAGCCAAACAAACTTATTTGCTGCTGCTGTCGGAGCAAAACATCGAAACGATCCATCAGCCGCAGCTCAGTACGCTGGTGTTTCGCTTTCGTCCGTCGCGCCGGCATTCGGAGCAAGACATCGACAAGGTCAACGCCTATATCCGCAAAGCCCTGTTCCGATCCGGCGAAGCGGTGATAGCCGGCACCAAAGTGCAAGGCAAACAATACCTTAAATTCACCTTACTGAACCCGTTGACGACGATTCAAGACATGCAGGCCGTGCTCAAACTGATCAAATATCATGGACAGAACTACTTCAACTCATCCGACACAACCGTAACCCAACCGGCTTATCAGGCCGCCAATCAGGACTTTATCAAGGAGGCCTGCGATGCGTAAAACAACTTACGACCTGATCGGCATCGGTGTCGGCCCGTTTAATTTAAGCCTGGCTTGTCTGCTGCAACCTATCGAACAATTGAATTGCCTGTTTTTGGACAAAAGCGCGGGCTTTGACTGGCATTCGGGCATTTTGCTGCAAAACGCCCATTTGCAAACGCCGTTCCTGTCCGATTTGGTGACCTTGGCCGACCCGACCAGCCCGTTCAGTTTTTTAAACTATATCAAAGAGCAAGGCCGGATTTATTCGTTTTACATCCGGGAAAACTTCTTCCTGATGCGCAGCGAATACAATCAATACTGCCAATGGGCGGTCAATAAGCTGGGCGATACTATCGAGTTCAACACGCAAGTGGAGCAAGTCGATTACAGCGATAGCCCGGGCTGTTACGTCATTCAGTCGCGTTGTACGAAAACCGGACAAATCAAGGAATATCATGCCAAAAAACTGGTATTGGGTACCGGGACCGTACCTTATGCGCCCGGATGTTGCGAGCAAATAGCCGATCAATCGGTGCATTCATCGCAATATCTGCCGCATAAAAAAGCGCTGCAAAGCAAAAGCTCGATTACGGTGGTGGGCGGCGGACAAAGCGCGGCGGAAATTTTTTACGACCTGCTGCAAGACATCGATAGTTACGGCTACGAATTGAGCTGGATCACCCGCTCTCCCCGGTTCTTTCCTTTGGAATACAGCAAACTGACGCTGGAGATGACCTCGCCGGAATATGTGGATTATTTTTACCGGCTGCCCGCAGACAAAAGAGAGCGTTTAATCGCCGCTCAAAAAAATCTGTACAAAGGCATTAACGGGTCGTTGATTAACGATATTTACGACCTGATGTACGTCAAACGTTTAAGCCATGATATCCGGGTTAATTTGTTGACCAATTCGGAATTAAAGGCCGCCGCGTTCAATGCGCTTGATGGGCATTTTGAACTGGGACTGCTTCAGGACGAACAAGAAGTCGACTATCGCCATCGTTCCGAAGGCCTGGTGCTGGCAACGGGTTACCGCTATCAGTTGCCGGATTTTATGGAAGGTATTGCCTCCCGTGTTAATTGGGATCAGCAAGGCCGGTTCGCTGTCGACAGAAACTACAGTATCGACCATAGCGGCGGCGAAATCTTTGTACAGAATGTGGGGCTGCATACGCACGGTTTTGTTACGCCGGATTTGGGCATGGTCTGTTACCGCAATGCCTGCATTATCAAAACCGTCACCGGTAAAGAACATTACCCGATAGAGCAAAGCATTGCCTTTCAGCAGTTCTCGGCACCGGAAGAACGGATAGTCACATTCGGCTTGGAAGAGATTTGAGCATGGACAAGCATTTGAAATCTTTTCTGGTTGCGATGATTGCGGTTTCGGTGGTCAGCGACTCGATGTTGATTCCGTTTTATCCGCAATTCTTTGCCGCGGTATTTTCTGTCACCGATCCTCAACACATCGGCCTCTACCTGAGCGCAGTCTGTTTTACGGTCATGTTGGCATTTCCTGTTTGGGCGGCCGCGGCCAAGCAGGTGCCGGTGCTCAGGTTGCTGATTTATACGCAATTTGCCGCAGGCATCTTAAGCATCGGTTGTTACGGCGCGGGCTCAGTGTCGGAGTTTTGGTTGCTGTCTTTATTGATGCAAATCTTCAAAGCCAGCTATTTGCTGATTTACCCTTATGTCATGAGCCTTGAGCATAAGGATAAGCACGGCGGCACTATTGGGCTGCTGTCGGTCATTGCGCATTTAGTGGCGATACTCGGCGCCGGGATAGGCGGATTCGTGCTGCAACTGTTGGAACCGAGGCTGGCATTTTTGCTGATGTCCGCCGGTGATTTTTTGCAGATGTTCGTGTGTTTCTTCTTGCTGGGCAAAGACAAAGCGGCGGCTCCTGTTCAAACAGCGCATCCGCAAAACCGGCCCGAGCATAAGACAGCGGTTTTAACCGGGTGGCCGGTTTATAAACTGGGCTTGATTATGTTCCTGTTTTATTTCAGCGTTTATCTGGTGCGGCCTTTTTTTTCGCGCTATTGGGAATCGATATCGGCCTGGAACGGCGAGATTATTTCCGGCTTGGTATTCGCGATACCTGGCGTCATGGCATTGCTGGCCTTGTGCATCAATAAAAATATGGGCGGCAAGCAAAGGATTATTCGCGCGGCTTTATTAGGCGCGGCCGGGCTTTTGCTGCAAGCCTCCGGGCAGCAGGAATGGGTGCTGTTAGGCCGCTGTGTGTTCGGCTGGGCGCTGTTCCACGCCACCGTGCATTTGGATTTACTGTTATTTGCGATCAGTACGCCCGCGTCTTATGCCGCCGATTTCAGCAAGATCTATTTTTTTCAAAGTCTGGGAGCGCTGGTCGCATCATTTATCGCTGGTTCGATAGTGGCCGCTTACGGCCTGTCGACTCCCTTTATCGCCGGCGCCCTGGGCTTGGCATTAACCGCCTTGTTGTTCTCTTTGCTGTTTAAAGCAAAGATCAAATCAATGCATGCCGTTATCGAAGCATCCTGAACCGTCACCGCATGACCCTTAACAATGAGTAATAAAACATGAGCAATGAATCTTTCATCTTCAAAAAATATGTGCCGACGATAGGCACTTTCGGTTTACGCCCTTTGCAAATCCCGCAAGATATTGCGTTGATACATAATTGGGTCAACCGCGAATACGCAAGCTATTGGGGATTGCTGGGCTATTCCGTGGAACAGGTAGAAGCGGAATATCGCAAAATCTCCGAACAGGCGAGGGTTTATTTGGGCTTTTGCAATGATCAGCCGGCGTTTGTTCTCGAATGTTACGATCCCGAACATCATGAGCTTAGCCAACATTATGCACGGCAATCCGGCGACCGGGGCATGCATATCCTGATTGCGCCTGCCGAGCGTCCGATAACGAATTTCACCGGGTCGGTTTTTAGCGTGATCATGGCTTTCATGTTCAGCGATCCGAAGGTGCAACGGATAGTGGTCGAACCGGACATTAACAATGAAAAAATCCATATCCTGAACGAACGGGCCGGGTTTGAATATCAAAAAATAATCACATTGGCCCATAAAACCGCGCACTTGGCATTCTGCACCCGGGAACAATACCTGTCCGCACTGAACAATCAAGCAATAACCGCATCGTCGAAATCATCGCCCACACAAATTGTTGCGCATTTACAGCCCGATATATGGGCTACGGTGAATACCTTGCACCTGAGTAAGGCCATCAGTGAATTCGCGCACGAATTAATCATACAGCCCGAGCTTCAGTTCTCCGAAGACGATTGGGGATACTACCGGCTGAAAACCGACAAGCCGGGTATCGAGTATCGCTTTCGTGCGCAACTGTTAAGCCTGGAACACTGGTATATCGATAAACACTCCATTGAAAAATTCGTCGACGGCAATAAAGCGGCTCCTGATTCGTTAGCTTTTATTCTGGAAATCAGTGAAGCCTTGGGCATTGACGCGTCGATGCTGCCGACTTATATGGAAGAAATCGCCAGTACGCTTTACGGCAGCGCTTATAAACATGGCAAGAAAGGAGTTGATGTCGAGGAGCTTATCCATGCCGACTTTCAGACGATAGAAACGGCAATGATGGAAGGCCATCCCGCTTTCCTCGCCAATAACGGCCGTATCGGTTTCGATGCGGCCGACTATCGGGCCTACGCACCGGAAGCCGCCGCTCCGGTTAAGTTGATTTGGCTGGCGGCGCATAAAAGCAAAGCGGATTTTAGCTGTAGCGATGATTTGTCTTATGCCGAATTGCTGGAACAGGAACTGGGCGCGGCTAACCTTGAAAAATTTAACCAAACTCTGGAACGGCAAGGCTTGGATTCTGATGACTATTGGTTTATGCCGGTACATCCATGGCAATGGTATAACAAATTAGCCCTGATCTTTGCCCCCGACATTGCCGCGCGTCACTTGGTTTGCTTAGGAGAAAGCGAGGATGCGTATCTCGCCCAACAATCGATTCGCACTTTCTTTAATACCAGCCATCCGCACAAACGCTATGTAAAAACCGCGCTGTCGATACTCAACATGGGATTTATGCGCGGGCTCTCGCCTTATTATATGAGTACGACGCCGGCCATTAACGATTGCATTAACGGACTGATTGAACACGATCCGTATCTTGCCGAAAAAGGTTTCAGCATACTGCGCGAAGTCGCCGCTATCGGCTATCGCAATCATTATTTTGAAATGGCCACTGCCAAGGACAGTCCCTATAAAAAGATGCTGGCGGCGTTATGGCGGGAAAGCCCGGTGCCGCAATTAAAGCCGGGGCAACGCCTGATGACGATGGCCGCTTTGCTGCATACCGATGCCCAGGGAACGGCATTATTGCCCGAGTTGATCAAATCGTCCGGCATCACTACCACAGCCTGGTTGCAACATTATTTAAACGGCTACTTGAGTCCGCTGCTGCATTGTTTCTATGCCTACGACCTGGTCTTTATGCCGCACGGCGAAAACCTGATCCTGGTACTGGAGAACAATATTCCGGTACGCGCCATTATGAAAGACATCGCCGAGGAAGCCGCGATTATGAATACGGACATCGTGTTGTCCGAGAAAGTGCAGCGCCTTTCAGTATTCGTGCCGGAAGAGTTGAAGATATTGTCGATCTTCACGGACTGTTTCGATTTGATTTTTCGTTATATGTCCCACATTTTGCTTGAACATGCCGACTTCCCGGAACAGCGGTTTTGGCGTTTGGTTGCCGATTGCATACTGGACTATCAACGCACCCACCCCGAGTTGGCGGATAAATTCGAACGTCACGACCTTTTCGCACCGGAATTTATCCGCTCTTGCCTGAACCGCTTACAGCTTGGCAATAACCGGCAAATGCTGGACCTGGCCGATCCGTCTAAAAACCTGAAATTTGTCGGTACGTTAAAGAATCCGATCGCGGCCTTCAAAATTCAAACCGGCAGTGTTGAAACCGTAGAGGTCTGCCTATGACGGGGATTGAATCTTCATGCTGACGGCCGGTTCAATCAAACTATGGTATCGCGTGCATAAATGGACGAGCCTGATATGCACCCTGTTCATGCTGCTGTTATGCCTGACCGGATTGCCGTTGATTTTCGCTGACGAAATCGATCATGCGCTCGGCTATAGCATAGCTGCACCGCCTATGGCTGAGTCCGGGCAACGGGCGAACCTGGATGCTATCGTCGCAGCGGCTAAACTGCGCAAGCCCGGTCATGCGGTGCAGTTTATCGTCGGAGAACCGGACGAACCTGATTTGTGGTTTGTCCGGATGGCCGAGACCGTGGATGCGGAACATCCCTCGGCATTCTATGCGTTCGATGCCCGCACCGGCGACTACCTGCATGAATATCCTCTGGATCAAGGCATCATGAATGTCGTGCTGAGGCTGCATGTCGATATGTTCGCGGGCCTGCCGGGGACGCTGTTTTTAGGTTTCATGGGATTGCTGTTGGCCGCGTCATTAGTGTCCGGCGTCGTATTGTACGCGCCCTTCATGCGCAAACTTGCATTCGGCACCGTGCGCCGTAATCAATCGACGCGCTTGAAGTGGCTGGACCTGCATAACCTGCTCGGTATCGTTACTCTGGTCTGGTTTTTTGTTGTCGGCGCTACCGGTGTGGTTAATACCTTGGCAACGCCGATATTCGGCCAATGGCAATCCGGCGAATTGGCCGAGATGATTGCCCCGTACCGGAACATGCCGCCTATCCAGCAAGTCGACACAGTGCAACATGCGCTGGATGCCGCGCTCAAGGCCGCGCCGGGCATGTCGCTCAGTTTTATCGCGTTTCCCGGCAATAGCTTTGCCGGAAAACGCCATTTCGTCGCATTCATGCAGGGTAACTCTCCCCTAACCTCCAAATTGCTCAAACCGGTATTGCTCGACGCAGCAACAGGATCAGTGGTTGAAATGCGCGAATTACCTTGGTATGTCACCGCTTTGCTGGTTTCCAAGCCTCTGCATTTCGGCGATTACGGCGGCCTGCCGCTGAAAATCATCTGGGCATTGCTCGATGGGCTTTGCATTGCGGTGCTCGGCAGCGGTTTATACCTGTGGCTGAAAAAGCGCAATATCCCGTTCGAAACCCGGCTGGATGCGGCGAATGTTACATTGCCGATTAACTCCGCGAAACAGGCCGATGCCCTATGAAAATATTACTGAACGGAAAACAAATCTGGACAGTGCCGATCATGCTGGGCTTAATCAGCGCTTGCGGTCTTGTCGCGGCTCTGCTTTTTGATGGTATCGGCGATGTCGTATCCTGGATTGCCCTTGCCGTACCTGCCCTGACCGGCCTTTGGTGCTTGGTTCGGTCTGCATAATTTACAAGATGTTTCAATAGATGGGTCGGTGATTAGAGCACATGCCTGCGCGACTGGGGCCGCAAACGGCACCAGCGATGATGAGGCGTTGGTCGTTCCAAAGGCGGTTTTGGCTGTAAGATCCACGCCCTCTGTGATGGCTTGGGCATGCCGATTAAGTGCATACTGACAGGTGGTCAGGCGGCTGAATGTAAGCAAGCGATAGCCTAACTGGAAAATGTTAGTGCCTCAGCCGTTTTGGCGGACAAGGCTTACGACACAAACGAGTTGAGGGAGTGGTTGGAATGTCGGGTAATAAAAGCAGTCATACCGCCAAAATCGAATCGGAAAGAAGAAATTGAGTGCGATTATTGGCATTATAAAGAGCGGCATGCGGTCGAATGCATGTTCGGCAAGCTCAAGCACTACCGTAGAATTGCCACTCGATACGAGAAAAAGACGATTAATTACATATAGATGATGTCATTTTCCTCGGTACTTTTATGGCTCAGATGAATCGTCAACAGAACCTAAGACATAAATTATAAAACGTCATTTAATCAACAGTGCGAATACCCACTCAATCGGTTTTTTAAGCATCTGCTGTGAAGATCAACAAGTATTGACTTATCAAATAAGAATGATTATCATTTAAACGAAATAATTTGACCTGTTTTCACTATGAAAAATAACCTGGTACGCATAGCAATTTCCGCAAATACCTTGGCATCACTCATTGAAAACGAATGTATTCATGCGGTGGATTTTAAGTGTCTGGATATTGATTCGAAAAAAACAGTCTGGAAACTACTCCTATCCACTGTGAAATTAACGCAAAAGAAAAATCTCAGATCCAAGGAGAATTATTATGTCTGAAAAAGATCAGCAAGAGGCCATTAATAATGACTATTGAATATGTTGATATTCAAAATGAGGCTCTGCGAAATCCCTGTATTACCCTGCTACCAACAGGTACAACATCGTCTCAACCATTTAAAAAATAAACGATATGAATAAAAAAACCTGTACACATGAATACTTGGCGGCAACAGAGTTTGGTCAGGTGTTAATTTGCCGGGAATGCGGAAAGGTACATTTACACCTGCAAAATTTGTCGTTGCAATTCAGTGTGGAATCCTTCATTGGCTTAACCAGTACTTTAAATGAAGCAACCGGAAAAATAATGGCTCAATCAAAAAAAACCAAGCTAAAACACTTAATGATTGTTAAGTAATCAATGTCTACAAATCTCCGGGTATATAGAGTGCTGATCGAGATGTAACTAGTTAATGACAAAGACTGCTCTCCCAGCAATTCTTGGTCAGCACTCTATATACCCGAACGTCGTAACCCATTTTGTGTAAAGGAAAAAATTATGAAAATAGCCGTCATTTATGGATCAGATACCGGCAATACGGAGCGTGTTGCCTATTTAATTCAATCGGGATTGGGTCAAGATATTGTCGATTTATATGACGTGTATGCAATCGATAGCACAATTTTCTCCCAATACGACGTATTTATTTTTGGCGTACCGACTTGGTATGACGGGCAATTACAATCGGATTGGGAACTCATGGTTAAGAAAATGAACACAACTTGCTTAAATCAACGGATTGTCGCTGTTTTTGGCTTAGGTGATCAGGAAAATTGGGGCCGTTATTTTGTCGATGCGATGGGTACGCTTGCCAGGAAAGCGTTAGCGTGTGGAGCCATTTTAGTAGGTAAGTGGCCGACGTTCGGCTACCACTTTGAACAATCGCAGAGCCTTATTGAAGAAAACTATTTTTATGGCTTGGCGCTGGATGAAGATCAACAGCCGGAACTAACCGCTGAACGAGTCAGTATCTGGATTAATCAGTTATCTGCGGAGTTTGTCAATCTAGGTATTCATTTTTCCGTGATAAAAAATGTAGCGTAATCTGTATAAAGACATTTTTATACGGTGTACGAATCGTCTAATAAATTTTTTCCGCAGCCGATTACATAACGGATGCGGAAATACAGGAGGTCGGCAGCGGCCGGAATGGCAAGGATGTTTAAGTGATGTAATAACCGATATGGATTGATCGGAGCATCCTATAGGATTTCATGAACCTCTGGCAAAAGCCTCAGGTTGATGGGTAAAAGAGCTCACTATTGCAGCAGGGATGCTTTGCAGAGCGGACACCAATTAGCATGGGTGTCCGCTTATTTTTTTACCGGTTGTGTAAGCACAAATTCATGGTTTTAACACTGATGAGATGCGGATTTATCCGTCTTTACGCTCGGTGGGATACGAGACTGTCCCATTCGCCGGTTTGACAAGGAGCGTCCTTGTCTTTCATGGTTAGCTAAATATCTACAAATGGGTATAATTCTCATCCGGAGTTCTGATATACATCTATGAATCCCATTTGACCGACCTTGCTTTGGCTGCAAGATCGTAAATTCTCAATTTATTTTGAAGTTGGTTAGGTAAGAATGAGTAGAATTGTTTCTTCGCTACCGGGACGCATCCGCATCCGCGACAGGGTGCTGCGAAATCAGAGGCGACTGAACCAACTTGAAGCTGAGCTGATACAGATCGAAGGAATTACCTCACTCCAGTCCAATCCGGGTGCAGGCAGCATTATCTTGTATTTTGATGCAGCGCAGTCAGACGCGGAGATGATGGAAGCGGCAGTCGATGCGGCCGTTGATAACGCGCTTGCTACACCCCTCCCTGCTGTCGATCGTTCGGTCAAAATGCGCGTCAATCGCTATGCCAAAGCCGGCATGCTGGGTAGCCTGGCCACCTCCCTTGCGCTTGCGGCTACCGGCCAAAAGCGCTTGCATGCTGTCACCGGCGGAATTTTCGTTGCCTGTCTTGGCGTGCATTTGAGCACACACCACCGTTCCCTGTTGCGCTGAACCGGTCACAATAGCCGGCACCGTTTGCGGTTGCTCCCCACCAGCTTACGGGCAAGCTCCCACACGACTTCCTGCTCTTCTGCCGGTTCAGGTATATAAACATCCTTACCTTGATTCTGCCGAGCTATTCTAACCGTGAGCAATAGTTTTATCGGTAAACAGATAATCTCTCAGTTCGTGCTCGAAGCTTGGATCTTGGCGCCGAATCCATTCAAGTATCATTGCCGCATGTTCTTTTTCCTCATCGCGGTTATGCGCCAGAATGGCCCTTAACTCAGGGTTCTTGCAGGCATCGACGCGCTGGTTATAAAAATCCACCGCTTCCAGTTCTTCTCTGAGCGAGATCAGCGCTCGGTGCATGTCGCGGGTTTCATCGCTCAGTTCATGAATGGGTTCTTGGTAACTATCGCCTGCCATCGTTTTTCCTCCAAAGGATATGTCTGTTTAAGTATCTGTTGTTCAATGCTTGCCGGGCTCCAGTTTGACGCCGCGACGTTCGTAAGCTCGATAATGGGTACATGCTTTTCGTACCCACGCGGAATTAACCCGATAATGTAAACGGCGGGAAAAACCGCCTGCCCATCCTACGATTACAAACCCAATGATTTTAAGCAGTTGCCGAGTGTGGTACACTAAACACAACACCAGCTCGCGTAGGTCCGATTAGCGTAATCGAACGCATGTTTTAAGTCGAGCTTAAGACAAACACTTCAAAAATATAATTTAAAACCAATTTATTATGAAGCAACATACTTGTTCTGAAATCGAGCTCACACTCGTGCCCACCCGAAACAAACCCGACAATAATGTAAACGGCGGGCAAAACCGCCTGCCCACCCTACGCTTACTATGGCTCTATCGATGAAATCAATTTCAAAATAAATGCGTTATCCGGTTGCATGCGTTTGCCGAAACTATCACTTATCAGAGTCGAAATCCATAGGTTCGTTACTTATTGAGAAGATATTCCATAAAAACAAAAATCGGCAGTGCCGTTTTGATCGATTTCGGTGTCTGAATCGCTTGATCTCCCGCAAAGAGCCAGGTTTTGACAAATCACTGGTTCTATTCATCGGTGGCATCCAATCTGAAAATTCTCCGGCATGCTTTTCGCTTCACCCCCCAACAATGAGCATAGGTGCTTTATGAAAATTAAACAAACATTCCGGGTTTCTGCGTTAGCAGTTGCAGTATCTTCAGCGTTGATGGTCAATCCGGTTCTCGCCGAGACGCAACCGACAATGAACAGTTTTTGGTGGCCTGATCAGTTGGATCTGAAGCCGCTTCGCCAGAACTCGATTGAGTCTAACCCGATGGGCAAAGCGTTCAACTATGCCGAACAATTTAGAACGCTAGACCTCAAAGCGGTAAAAAAGGACATTGCAATCTTACTAAAAACATCCCAACCTTGGTGGCCGGCAGACTACGGCAATTACGGACCGTTTTTCATTCGCATGGCCTGGCATAGCGCCGGCGTGTACCGCATATTTGACGGACGCGGCGGTGCCTCCGGTGGTCAGCAACGGTTTGAGCCGCTCAACAGCTGGCCCGATAACGTCAACCTGGACAAAGCACGGCGCCTGTTGTGGCCGGTCAAGCAGAAATATGGCAGCAAGCTTTCATGGGCCGATCTGATGGTGCTGGCTGGTAACGTCGCTTTGGAGGATATGGGGTTTAAGACTTTAGGTTTTGCGGGCGGGCGCACAGACGACTGGGAAGCCGAGGTAGTCGACTGGGGTACGGAAAAGAAATTTCTCGCCGATGAGCGTCACGACGCCAAGGGTGATTTGGCAAAGCCTTTGGCCGCCGTGCAAATGGGGCTGATCTATGTCAATCCGGAAGGACCCGGCGGCAACCCTGATCCTTTATTGGCCGCCAAGGATATACGTGAGGCGTTCGGCCGCATGGCGATGAATGACGAAGAGACGGTAGCACTCATCGCGGGCGGGCATACCTTCGGCAAGGCACACGGCGCTCACAATCCGTCCGAGTGTGTTGGAAAAGAACCGGCTGCGGCTGACATTGAAGCGCAAGGCTTGGGCTGGGCAAACAAATGCGGCAGCGGCCATGGTGCCGATACCGTCAGCAGCGGACTGGAAGGCGCCTGGTCAACCAATCCGACGCGTTGGACGCATGATTACCTGACCTGGCTGTATTCGTTTGAATGGGTAACAACCAAGAGCCCGGCCGGTGCGACTCAATGGATACCCAAGGACGGCAAAGGCGATAACTTTGTACCGGACGCGCACGACCCGAATAAGCGTCATGCGCCGATCATGTTTACCACGGATCTGGCCTTGAAAATGGATCCCGAGTATCAAAAAATCTCAAAACGGTTTCTTGATAACCCCAAAGAGTTCGAGCTTGCTTTCGCCAAGGCGTGGTTCAAGCTGACTCACCGCGACATGGGGCCCAAGGCACGCTACGTCGGTGCCGAGGTGCCTGCCGATGACTTTGTCTGGCAGGACCCTATCCCCAAGGTCGATCACAAGCTGATCGATATCAAGGATATTGCCAAACTGAAGTCGACTATCCTGGCCTCGGGCTTGACGGTTCCCGAACTGGTCAGGACAGCATGGGCTTCCTCAGCGACGTTCCGCGGTACCGACATGCGTGGCGGTGCAAACGGCGCACGCATTCGCCTGGTCCCGCAGAAGGATTGGGAAGTCAACGATCCTGCCGAACTGACCAAGGTGTTAACTAGCCTGGAAAATATCCAGAACGACTTTAACCGCTCACTGAAAGGCGGTAAGAAAGTGTCGCTCGCCGACGTGGTCGTGCTGGGCGGCTCCGCGGCCGTGGAGGAAGCCGTCAAGAAAGCCGGTTACAAGGTACAGGTGCCCTTCAAGCCGGGCCGTATGGATGCATCGCAGGAACAAACCGATGCCAAGTCTTTCGCGGTCTTGGAGCCAAAAGTGGATGGTTTCCGCAATTACTTCGGTAAGGATAATGCTCGCTCGCCTGCGGAAATGCTAGTCGAGCGTGCGAACTACCTGACCTTGAGCGTGCCCGAAATGACGGTTCTGGTCGGTGGCATGCGAACGCTGGATGCAAACGCCGGGCACTCCCAGCACGGCGTATTCACCAGCCGACCCGGTACATTAAGCAATGACTTCTTCGTTAACCTGCTTGATATGTCCACTAAGTGGTCCAAATCATCTTCATCCGAGGGCGTTTATGAGGGGCATGACCGGACAACCGACCAAGTCAAATGGACGGCTACGCCAGTCGACCTGATCTTCGGCTCCAACTCCGAGTTGCGTGCAATTGCAGAGGTGTATGCATCGGATGACTCCAAAGAGAAGTTTGTGCAGGACTTTGTTAATGCTTGGAGTAAGGTGATGAACTTGGACCGCTTTGACAAACTCTGACTTTAGCTTGCAAGGTACCCAACTTGACCGTAATCAAGTCAAGTTGGATGCCAGACTAAACCATCAACCAATACCAGTCCAATCAATGGACTGGCGTCAACAATCAAGTTAACCTTCAAGCTTGAGCGGGTTATTGGTCAAGGATATCAAAATCGTACTGTATTTCATCGGCGGTTTGATTAATGGTGAGCGTTCAGCCCCGGTAGGGAGGCACACGCTTTTCGTGCCCACGCGAAGTATTAAGGAGACTGTCGTCTCCCATTGCTCTTGCAGAGCTACCGGCCAAACGCTTGCACGCTGTCACCGGCGGCATTTTCGTTGTCTGCCCCCGGGAGCATATCACCGTTCTCTGCTGTACTGATGCCGGTCAATGGCTGCGCAGTTTGCGGTGATCCCGACCAATTCCCGGGCAAGCTTCTGTGCGACTTCCTGACCTTCTACCGGTTCGGGCAGATAAATTTCCATCCCGACATAATTGAACGCGGGATTTCCCCATATCTGCCGGGGAATAACGGTGCGAGCATAGATGGAGGTAGCCCCGGTCCCGAGCGAAATCACTCGAATATTCCGCTTAGCCGTCCCGGTGTTATCCCTGATAGCGACCTCCAAACGGGCGCGCAATGCGGCATCGGCACAGATAAGGTCTGCGCTGGGACCGAGTGGATCGAAACCGGTATGGAGATCGATCAATAATTGATAATGGTCCAGCACATGGGGCAGCAGTTGCAGATACAGAGCGCGATGCAGGGTTTCGTAGCGGAACTGTTGATCCGCCTGCGGACGTTGTCCCGAAATTCCCTCCGGTATGGTCAAAACAGCCACTTGAGTTGGATCCAGTCCTTCAGCCACTGCCAAACCGAAGGCCAATTCCTCTCGATGAATGCCGATCAGCAATAATGGCAAGGACTTCATAGACCGTTGCGACACTTATTTATCGCCTTTATCGCCGGATCGGTTCTCTCCGGTCCATTCGTAGATTGCGAGCTTGGCCGGATCGCATTTGCAACAAGAGGCTCCGCAGGAAGACCCAATAGGCAGGCGCTGTACTCGGCCTTTGCGTTCCAGGGTCGCAAGCATGGCTGCAATGGCCTCCGGCGTGCTGCCGGTACCTTGGGCTATGTCGTCCAGGCTGGCGCGTCGATGTTGACGCAGATAATGACTGACATTCGATAAAATCATTCCCTTACCCTCAGCTTTATTACGACCGCTACGCCAAACCGGCAGCCTCGCGCCGGCCTATAAGCCGTAGCGAGTACAACACCAGCGCGAAGCCGGTCACTACTGCGCCGATCCAGACCGACGAGGAGTCGGGGTGATTAGCCCAAGTCGCGGCCTGATAGTACAGTGTAGCGATCCCGTAGCCAAGCCCGGTAGTCCAGACCGCGACAAAGATCGTCCAGCGCGTACCCGATTCCTGATAGACCGCGGCGATAGCCGCGGTACAAGGGAAGTACAGCAAAATAAACAACAGGTAGGCGAAGGCACCGGCTGCACCGTCAAAGCGGCTCGCCATCGCACCGAAGGTACCGGTGGAGATTTCCTGTTTCTCGGCAACTGCCGCTTGGTCGCTGACGTCACCCACGTCCAGGCCGAGAGGGTCGGCCCAAGCGCCGAGCGCATCGGCGAGATTGACGGGAATGGTGGCGAAAGCGGCAGTGAGTCCTGCGCTCAGATTGAACGGTTCCTTCTTAGCGCCGCCGCTCTCGGCAAGCGCAGAATACGCGGCATTAAGCGTGCCGACGACGGCTTCCTTGGCCAGCACTCCTGTAAAAATGCCCACAGCGGCCGGCCAGTTATCTTCGTTCAGTCCCATCGGCGAGAAAACCGGGACGATGCTGCGGCCTACTGCGGCCAGCACTGAATTGTTGCTGTTTTCATTGCCGTAGCTGCCGTCGGTACCTACCGCGTTCAAAACATTCAGCACCAAAACCATCGGCACGATGACCCGGCCGGCGCGGATAATGAAACCTTTTAACCGGTCCCAGGTATGGATCAGTATGCCCTTCAGCGTGGGCAAGTGGTAGGGCGGCAGTTCCATGATAAAAGGGGTGGCCTCGCCCCTGAGCAGGGTGTTCTTGAGCACCAGCCCGGTTAATACCGCTACCGCGATGCCGATCAGGTAGAGGCCGAACACCACGTTCTGCGCGCCTGCCGGGAAGAAAGCGGCGGCGAACAGCACGTACACCGGCAGGCGCGCGCCGCAAGACATGAAAGGAGCCATCGCGATCGTCATTAGGCGGTCGCGGCGATGCTCCAGCGTGCGCGTGGCCATAATCGCCGGTACGTTGCAGCCGAAGCCGACAATCAACGGCACGAAGGACTTGCCCGGAAGCCCGACCCAGCGCATGAAGCGATCCATGACGAAAGCCGCCCGCGCCATGTACCCGGAATCTTCCAGCACCGACAGGAACAGGAACAGGAAACCGATGACCGGAATGAAGGTCGCCACCACCTGACATCCCCCACCGACGCCCTTGGCCAGCAACAGAGTGAGCCATGCCGGCGTGCCGATACGGCTTAACCATTCGCCGAAACCGTCCACCAACAGGACGCCGCTGAATTGCTCGAAAAAGTCGATGAAAGCGCCGCCGATATTAATCGTGAACATGAACATCAGGTACATCATCAGCAGGAAGATAGGAATGCCCAAAGCCCGGTTCATCACCACCCGATCGATACGATTGGTCAGATCCCGGTTGATACGTCCGCTGACGGAGACGGCATCGCCGGCGATACGGTTGGCAAGGCCGTAGCGGGCGTCCGCGATCATGATATCCAGATCGTCGCCGAGATCCTGCGCGAGTTCATCGACTTTCCGGCTCAGCTCGCCGCCTGCGGTACGTCGAGCCCAGTCGTCGCCCTCAAGCAGGCGCACGGCCAGCCAGCGTGAGGGAATTCTGTTTTGTTGGGCGATATCGGCCAGTTGCGGGGCCAAAACGGAGATAATCCGCTCCAGCGCCTCTTCATAGCGGACCTCCGCGCTGGCGGGATGGGGCTCGGTCATATCCCTACTGATAGCCGTCTTGAGCGCATCAATGCCCTCGCCTTCCGAAGCAACGACAGGAATGACCGGACAGCCCAGACGCTGGGCCAGGACTTGGGCATCCACTTTGATGCCTTTGGTTTTAGCCACGTCCACCATATTGAGCGCCACCAGCAGCGGCACGCGCATTTCGGCGAGCTGGCTGGTAAGGTAGAGATTACGTTCAAGGTTGGCCGCATCGACAATGTTGATGACGAGATCGGCCTCGTTGCCGTGGACGTAATCGCGGGCGACCTTTTCGTCGAGCGAAATCTCCTGATCCACCACATCCAACGAATAAGTGCCCGGCAAATCCACCACTTCGAAATGCAACGCATCCAGGCGATATTCGCCGCTTTTCTTCTCGACCGTTACCCCCGGCCAATTGCCGACCCGCTGGCGCGACCCGGTCAGGGCATTGAACAGCGTGGTCTTGCCGCAGTTGGGGTTGCCGACCAGGGCAATCGTATAGTTCGTCTTCATTACAGTTTCTCCATTGACGGAGCACCGGCTTCGTCTTTGCGCATGAACAGAATAAAGCCGCGGATGCAACCGCCCATTCTCATGCTGAGTTTAGCGGACCCATCGAAAGCGATTTACGGCGGTAGGACTTGCCGCCGCCGAAAAAACCGGCGGCTTTTGCCCGGTCTCTAACATTAAGTTCTTTCGCCATCATGTTTTATCTCCTCGGGTTTAAATCTCGCAAACCATGATCTTGTGGGCAATGCCGTCGCCGAGCGCAAAACGCGTCTCGCCGCGCATCACCACCAACCCGGCGTTTTGACGCTGGAGCACAATGAGTTCACAGCCGACGTTAAGTCCCATCTCCGAGACCCGACGCGCCAGCCCTGCCCCGCCCAGAATGGCTACCACACGAACGGCGGCGTTCTCACCGGCCATCGAGAGCGGAAATGCGCGGGAGCCGGACGTTGCGTTCATGCGGACTTTCCGTCCAACCTGCGTGAAGCTGCGCGTTTCGGTCTGGCGGGTTGCGGCAGGCCGGCTCCGATCAATGCGCGCAGCAGGATGGCGATGGTGCTGCCGTTGTGCAGCATCGAAGCGGTTACCGGGGTCAACAGGCCGAAAGCGGCGGCCGACAGAATACCGGTGTTGAGGCCTACGGTGAGCTTGAAATTGCTGTCGATCAGGCTACGGGTGTCCAGGGCCAAAGCCAGGGCGTCGGCAATGCGGCCGATGTCGTCTTCAAGCAGCGTGATGTCGGAGGCCAGACGGGCAATGTCCGAGCCGCAATGCATCGCGATACCGACCAGGGCGCCGCTCAGCGCCGGGGCGTCATTGACGCCATCGCCGACAAAGGCGATATTTGCGCCTTGGGCCGCAAGTTCCTGCAACACTTGGGCTTTTTCGTTGGGCAACAGACCGGCCCGGAATTCGTCGAGCCCAAGCTCTTCCGCCAAGGCGCGAGCCCGCTCGTGATTATCGCCGGTCAACATCAGGATGCGCTTGACGCCCAGCTCACGCAGGCGCGCCACGGTAGCGGCGCTGTTGTCGCGTACCGTATCGGTCAGGGCCAACACGCCCACCAATTCACCGCCGAAACCGATATACAGCAAGGTTTTCCCGTCTTCCTGCAAGCGCTCAATCACCGGGACATGGGCGGCGACGGAAATGCCTTCGTCATCCTCAATGAAATGGCGCGAACCGACCACAATGCGCCGCCCGTCGATCACACTCGCCACGCCGTGGGCGACCACAAACTCCACCGCCTGATGGTTGAAATGGTGTTGGCGGTCAAGATGGTGGGCCGCTTCCACCACCGCGTGGGCGATGGGATGGACATAATGCTCCTCCACCGACGCAGCCAGATTGATCAGGTCTTCCGGTGTGTAGTCGCTGCCGAAGGAGATCGAATCGGTCACCATCAGAGCGCCCTTGGTCAAGGTGCCTGTTTTATCGAAAACAAAGGTGTCGGCCTTGGCCAGACGTTCGAGCGCGTTCGCGCCTTTGATCAAAATATTGGAATGTCCGGCTTGGTACATTGCCGCCTTGAAAGCTACCGGCGTCGCCAGCTTCAGGGCGCAGGAATAGTCTGCCTGCAATACGGCTGCCACCCGCTTGCCATCCCGTGATGCCAGCCAAGTCGCACAAGCCAGGCCGAGCACCATCGGTACCGTTCGGTCGGCCAGGCGCGAAGCTTCAAGTTGGGTTTCGCTCTTGATAGTGAGAGATTGTTCGACAAAATCGGCAATGCGCGAGGCGGCGGCCTGACGTCCCACCTGCTCGGCATAGATGCGCAGCCGCCCTTCTTCCACCAAGGTGCCCGAGAGCGCTCTGTCGCCACGGCCCCGCACCACTGGCACGCTTTCACCGGTCATCGTCGCTTCGTTGACCAGGGCTTCGCCGCCGAGTACTGTGCCGTCCACCGGAATAACGGTACCGGTAGCGGCAATCACCGTGTCCCCAACCTGTACGGCACCCGCTTCGATCAAGGCTTCAACGCCGTCGCGCTCGACCCACACTTCGTCGCCGGCCGGTTGCAGCAGGTGTTTCAGCAAATCATCCGAACGGCGTTCGATAGAATGTTCGAGATATTCCCCCAAGGCCAGCAGGAAAGAGGTCGTGTTAGCCGCCATGTAGTCGTGTCGGCCAATTGAAATCGCCACTGCCATGGCTTCCAGGACATGCGAGGTAATCCCCTTTTCCAGGAAATCATCGACAGCTTCGCCAAGTAGAGGTACGGCGGTAGCGAAAGCTACCGGCATCTGGAGGGTTGGTTGCAGGCTACGGCTTGCCATCAATGTGGCGGCGCTCATCGCTACCGCGCCCAAGCGCGCAGCATCACTCGTGTGATGCATGCCGGCGGGCAGCGCCATGTCGGGAGGGGGGAGCTTGAGAATGGATGAGCTTAACGTATCTGCATCGGTGATACCACGCTCGAACTCGATCACCAGCGAACAGATGACCGGATTGACTTCCACCTTTAGCACTCCCTTATGCGCCTCGACTGCACGCAAAATCTGGCGCGGATCAAAGGACGTACCCAATCGGCAACGATAACGGAAACGCACCCGTGCGCGCGTCTTGTGTACCGGCACCAGTTGGGAGAACCAGGTGCCGGCCATTATTCGTCTCCGTGACGTTCCGTAGCGACCTCGGCCCTAATATCGGCCATTTGCTCCTTGATTTCTTCAAAGCCGCCGGCGACGCCTGAATAGAACTTCATGCCGGCCTTGATCAGTTTACCGCGCAATTCCTCGTCGCTCAGTATCCAGGCGGCTCCGGCGCCCAGCATCAGCCCCATCAGGAACTGATCCGTATGGCGTGTAGGCAGATAGCCGGACATACCTTGCAAAAAGTCGGTATTGGGATTGACACCGGCCGGGCCATAGCCGGGAGCGCCATAGCCTGAGCCCATGCCGGGATATTCGTTACCGGGCATGCCTGCTTCGGGGCCAAAGCCATTGTGCTGCCAAGTGCCGTAGGGAGGCGGAGCAGTATAGCCATAGCCGTTCCTGTTAAAATGTTTTTTATGCTTTTTACTCATGATGTTTTTCCTCTTGAGGTTGCGCTGCATCGCGCAGCAGGTTTTCGATAAGCAGCACACCGACGGCACCCGTTGCGGCAGCAAATAATGCGCCTGAAAAGTCGCAACAGCGAAGCGCCATTGAAGCGTGGGTACCGGCGGCAAGCGCTGTTCCTCCTTGCAGGCTATGACGCAGCACCCGTTTGAGATTGGCCGTGGAAACCGGGTCAGCAACCTCCTGAAACGCTGACAGGCAGGCTGAAGCGACAAAACCTTTGGTGAAACTGCTTTCGCTCGGCGTTGTCATGCTGACCGGTACATAGAATTGGTGTGGATATTTCATGATGCTTCCTCACTTCCGCCAATTTTCTCCTGAGTCTCGGCGGCCGGTTCGATTACGCTATGCGACTCTTCAGTTATCTCCGCTGAATCGGAAGCAAGTTGTGCACGTGCCCGCGCCGAAGCGTTTTCAATAGCCTGTAGGCTTGAGACCGTTGCATCACGCAACACTTCCTGAGCTTTTTCCAGTTTGTCGGTGAAAGGGCTTGTGTTGATGCCACTAGCGGCATCGCGCAACCGACCTTGAGCGTTTTCCAGAGCGGTCTTGGTTGATTTACTCTTGATCAGTTGCATGGCGGCTATGCCGGTGATGACACCGGCAGCAAAGCGGATAAAATGTGACATGTCAGTTCTCCTGTTTATTTCGACCGGTCTTGTGTTTCAACAAATAAACTCCTGCCCCACCTACCGCCATGCCGGCCAGCATCGCGGGGTGGGTGTGACGCAGAAGGGGACTGAAAATACCGAGCGGTCCGGCATGAGTGCCTAACTGCACCAATGCTTTTTCCATCAAATCGGACAGGGGGCCGTGCCGCACATAAGCTTGTTGCGGCGGGATGCCTTGGGCCGCGTGATAACGCTCCTGCGCCATTGCATCCAGCACTGCCTCGCGAAAGGCGGGCAGATGATTTTCCAGGGATGCCGCTTGCAGATTTTGAAATACGTGCCGCACTTCAGGTTCTACCACTTGGGTGAGCAGAATTTGATAAAGCCGTATATTGGCGATTTCTCCGGCGACACCGCGCTCACAATTGGCAAGCCAAGTGGCTGCAATCTGAGTTTCGTGCAGAAACGGGTCCATCGGACGAGGGATGCCCAAACGCTCGCACAGCCTTGAAAGCGCGGCGATATGTTGCTCCTCCGAGCGTAAAATATTGACAAATGGCGGGCGTTGGCCGAAGGCTTCGACGACTGCGGCATAAAAGCTGCGGGCGGCGTATTTGTCATAAACGGCAATACGCACCGCTTGGTGCACTATCGGAAAAGGTGCGGTTAGGTCAGTCCTGCGCATCCGCAGGATGGGTTCGTCATAATTTTGCATTGATAATCTCCTGATAGGTGTCGCGCAGGATTTGTTCGAGCAGGCTTGCGGCGGGAGAATCCGTACCGCTAAGAAAATCGCTCCAGGCTTGCTCCGGAATGGCTATCGGATCATATTCCACGACGCATGAGCGTGCTAAAAAATTGACCCTTGCCGAATGAAATCCCGGGGTGCGATCGAGAATGGCTTGGAATTGCCGTATCTGCCTGCCCGGTAGCGCATCCACCGCTAACTTGGCTTCGAGCTTCAGCCGAATGCGGCCGCGGATATGATGGGCTATGCGGACATAGGCAAGGTTGTCGCGCAGTTCTTCAAACGCGAACATCACGCTGCCCTTCCATGAAAAAGAAAAAAGCCGGACGCTATGGCGAACGTCGAAACCCTCCTTTGACGCGGCACTTGGCTTGCGATTCGCTTACTGTCTAAGTGAAGCTCTATAACGATAGATTCATTTAGGCTTTTTGGGATAGGTGCAAAACTCCGCGTCACACGCTTACAAAGGTTGTATGCACTGAATTCCAGGCCACCAATGATCCGGCCCCATAATGGTAAGTAAAAATCGTTCATTGTTCCGGACCTTCATCAGAGCTGTGGCAGATTAAACACAGTCCTCCGTCACTATTGTCGCGGCGGAGTAAATAACTTTTATGCAAACGCTCAGTATCGAACAGGCGATCCATGAAACTGACATTTGCCTGCGGCTGGTCGCTGTCCAATCTGCCGTGGCTGTAATGGCAGGTCAGACAGATATGTTCGTGGTTCTGGCTCAAGGGCATGTCGACCGGCACCGGAAAATCGACTTTCTCGGCAACATTTTTGTGGATATGTTTGTGTGAGTGGCAGGATGAACACATTGCCACGCCATCCTGTTTAAACCGGCTAAGGTCGACCGGAAAATTATTGGTATTCAGGATGCCGGTATTTTTCAGTTCCGGCGTATTGATATGGCAGTCGGTGCAACCTGACTGGCTAGTCTGTTGGGTAACGATGTGCGGGTTATCCTCCGCACTGTACGCTGTCAGAGCAAACAATAGCAGCATCAAGCAGGAGGCGGTCACTAAGGATTTAAGTAAGCGTTTGCTCATTAGAAACGGATACTGGGTAAAGCACGCTGTTTTCCGATACGCTACGCCGCGTACATTGGGGCATGGGCGCTGCGCATTAGCGATGATGAAAAACCGGAAATTAAAAAATAGCGCCGTCATTTTTCGTACCATCCGTTAGAAAGCGATAACCATTTGGCCGATAGCCAGTTTTTTGTCGAAGTATTGCTCCGCTATCGACGTGCCCAGTGAATTGTTATATTCGAATTTCAGGCGCAGGTGATCGTTGAACTTGTAGTTGAAGCCGACGCTCAGCATTGATATGTCCCCGATAGCAACCCGGCTACCATCAAAATCGAGCCCGAAATCCTGCTTCGGCTGCCAACGGCTGAACCGGGCAAACGCCAATATCGGGTGCTTTACGACGTTTTCCAGGTTGGCGATCAGTGTAGCGTGGTAGCCGAGTTGATGGACTTTGCCGATAGGGTTGCCGAAATCGTCGAGAACCGGGTTACTTTCTGCAGCCACCGTCAAACCTTGGTGGGCCTGTAATAGCATGACTTCATTCTGCAAACGCAGCATGCCGTAACCGATGCTTAAATCGGCGCCGTAAACGGTGTTTCTAATGTGGTTGCCGCCATCCAGCTCGCTGAGATGGGATACGCCGAATTCTATGCCATCCTGATTAGGGTTATGAACGCTATAAGCTCTCTGTCCCAACGCCATGCCCAACCGGCCGCCGATCGCATGCCCGTCGTCGGCGTACATTGCGTCGGTCCAGAATACCGAGTAGTTGAACAGTCCCCATGCGCCGTACGAACGCACGCCATCGCCGTTATATCCGCCCAGCTGCATTCTGGATGTGGTAAGCGGTGCAGTGACAGTAATGCGATCCTTATTGGCAAAGTTTTGGTAATCAGTGCCGAACGGCAAGTCGAAACGGCCTGCCTGGATATGGAGTCCCTGATTATTAAAAATCCGGCCACGGGGCGGGATGCGATCGTTAAACAAATGGTAATCGATCAGCGCAACGGCAATGCCGGCGGCTGTACTGCCGCCGCTCAGCCCGCCCGGCCCGCTGTTACCGCAGGTGATGGCGACCGGGGCGGAGTAATCGGCATTAGACGAGTTGCCGCACAGCACCAGTGCCGAGCTGGCGCCGAAATGTTCGTCGTATACATAATCCAGATCCAATTCCACAGAACCGACACTGAAAGTTTGATCGGTGGAATTACCGGTTTTGGCGTTGACATCGAAAAAACTACTGACTTCCAGGCCACTGTCCGAAGCCGCTTCTTTGAGCGCGTCGATTTTTTTGTCCAAATCCTGCAACTTGCTGCTGACCGCAGGCTCGATCTTACCAGTTAACGCGGTTTTTGCCGGCTCCGGCATTACCGTTGCAGCATGAGATGCAGGATTCTGATTTTGCACGGCTGTGCTGTTATGCTGCTCCCCTTCCAATTGCTGGATGCGCGCTTCTAGCTGCTCGATCTTCCGGTCTTTTTCCTTCAGCAAACTTTGAACAATCTGTCGAATATGCTCGTCCTCGACATCAGAACCGTAAGCGACTGATTGTGTCGCCAAGCCGAGAAAAAATATAGAAAGCAGGCCGTTTTTTCGTATCATCAGAATATCCTGGCTTTAAATTGCCATATTTAAAGAATAGCGATAACTGTTGAGAAACTGCGCTTTCAAGAGACACGTTGTCGGGAGCAATTGAATTGATTCCCCCCTTTCAAGAGTGGATTGCTGTCGAAACATAAGCCCCCCCAGATATATGCCGTATTCGCTGAAAGAAGTGTGAAGTTACTCTACCCTACGAAACGAATGATAATCATTACCATTTAATATGGCAAGTTATTTTGTTGTTTTTTTTATGGGTATTTTTATCAGGGCTCAGTTACTTTACGTTACTGCTCGTACACACTGTGCGCCTTGACATAGAAAGTGTTTATTGGTTCTCGAACTTTGAATTAAGGACAGACTTAAAGAATTATTTTGATGTTCCTGATAAGCAAAAGTCTGAAATATCAGCCTTGCTAGGGGTTGAACTGTGCTATTGCTTCCTTTACAAAAACAAAATAAGGGGTATTTGGATTTGAGACAGTTCTATCGCCTTATCGAAATTGGTCATGCATGGTGGATATTGTGCTTAAAGACTATTAGATGATACTGATTGATTTTATTGTAAAAATTAGACACTTCAATTTCATCAACAATAGACATCTTTCCTAAATAATCGATATGGCACCTCTCTTTATGGGGTTAAAATAACAGCCATACTTCTGAAAATACGGATCGTCATGACACCTTATGCCCAATTACCCACGAACAATCCT